>JARUKZ010000008.1 GCA_029688955.1 Chitinispirillales bacterium ANBcel5
ATTTTTTTACTATGGGCGAAAAAATCAGTGTTAAGCAGCGTATAGGACCGCAAAATGGAAGGATTGTACAGGGTAAAAACGGTCGGGGATGCCATCCGTCTACAGGAAAAGGGAAGCCCGGGGTAGAAGAAAGCCCGGGGCTAATATAAGAAAACCTTTCAGGTTATTATATCTACATTCACAAGGTTTGGGTTAAGGCAGCGAGAATTGCTGTATGATCAAATTATTAAAATCATGGCATTTACATCCTGTCTAAACAAATCATTCGGGACATCGATGTAATACCCCCAAAGGGGGTTATTTATATTAGCCCCAGGTTTCTCTACCCGGGGCGGTTTTCTGGGGCGTATTCTCTACCTGGGGGCGATCTGGCATCTTCTAAGGCAGGAAGGTTTCTGGAATACCTGACCAATCTGTGTTTCCCCTCTCCTCCCGCGATTATAGCCCAAGGGTCCCCCCAAACGGGTCTTTTCACGCTTTCACTATTGACGCCCGGGGGTGACCCAATCTATCGCCTTTAGCCCCATAAATCCCAAATCCCTTCATTCCAATTCAAAATTCTTAATTCTCTCTCCCCATCAGAAACCCCTCATATCAGAGCGTAAATGTATTATATTATCGAAGATATCTTTTTTATTCCAAACCGCTTACCACCAGGAGTTACACCATGAGACGATATTTACTGTTTTTACTATGCCCACTTGTTTTCTTTAGCATCTCCTGTGAACAACCTGAAGACCCCATCGAACGTGCATCACTTGATGATTTATACCTGCATGATGAAGACAGTCGAATCGTTGCTGGTGAACCGTTTGAGGTTGTACTGGATCTGATTGGTGGTAATTACATAGAGACAATCACTGTAGAGTATGGTGACTCAAGGGATAAAAAAATTATTGATTATCTTAAAACAGATGACTGGGAGGATAAACTACTGCTACCCCTTACCTACGATTCTGCCGATACCTATAAACTCGTAATAACAGTTGAATTTCTCCGCAATGTGAAAAGAGTGGCAGAGCTTGAGTTGAAAGTTTATCCTGGTTACAGTGTTATATATAACAGCACCGAACATATTTCCGGTGATGTGCCTCAAGATACCATGTTCTACAAAACCGGCGAGAGTGTAACTGTCCTTGGTAATAGCGGCGCGCTCTCAAGAGAGGGGTTTGAGTTTATAGGATGGAGTACTGATAACGATTCCTCCTCTGCAATAGTTAAAGCTGAAGACACACTCATCATAGATGGGGAAGATATTAACCTCTATGCCCGGTGGACTAAGGTAAGCGACACCGACAACTTTACGGTAACATTTGACTATAACTACGATTCGGTAGTCACCACACAGATTGTTGCTGATGGAGCGCTCTTAGAAAAACCATCTGAGCCCCAAAAAAGAGAAGGTTATACTTTTGAAGGGTGGTACAGTGATCAGAATATGGATGAGAAGTGGGATTTTGAAGAAGGGGTGATAACCAGTGATACTAACCTTTTTGCCTACTGGAATGTTATTACTTACCAAATCTCCTACACCCTTAACGGCGGAAGCAATCACGACGATAATCCAAACTCCTACACTATAGAATCTGAAGCCATATCAATAAAAAACGCATCAAGAGAGGGTTTTAGTTTTCTTGGATGGTTTGTGGATACGGTAAGGATATCACAGATAGAGAGTGGTTCAACGGGTGATCTGACTTTGGAGGCAAAGTGGACAGAAGACCCGGTATTTTTTATTGCCTATCATGGAAACGGCAATACCGATGGCAGCGCTCCCGACACAGCTTTTTATGAAGAGGGGGCTGAGGTTACTGTGTCCGGAGCAGGTAGTCTTACCCGCACGGGTCACCAATTCATGGGCTGGAACACCGATCCGCATGGAGAGGGCGACTCCTTTGATCCCAATGACACATTTGAGATGGGAGCTGATGACCTCATATTGCATGCGCAGTGGGAGCTAAATGAATATACAGTGTCATTCTATACTGGTGAAGAAGATTTATTCAAAACACAAATCGTGCAGCACGGTAGCTATGCCAAGGAACCAAGTGAAACACCTGTAAAGGAAGGGTATCGATTTGCCGGATGGTTTGGTAATAGTGCTTTAACCAACCCCTTTGATTTTAATGAAAGGGTTATTACCAACGATAGAACTATTTACGCCAAATGGATTCCGCTTTTTTCTGTTGTGTATCATGCAAACGGAGCTGATACTGGAAAAGTCCCGCTTGATAGTAATCTATATAACGAAGGAAGAACAGTGCTTGTAAGTAATAACTCAGCATCTCTTTATAAAGAGGGTTTTAGTTTTGCCGGATGGAATACCAGCCCGGATGGTACAGGTGCTGCTCGATTACCGGGTGAAACATTTATGATGCCTTCGAGCAATATCAATCTTTATGCGATGTGGGAACTAAATCCTCCTGAAGTTATCGTTCAACCATCGGATATGACTGTAACCGCTGGTGAAGGACTCATTTTATCTGTTGAAGCACGGTGCCCCGAAACCAGTAGCTCCGAACTTAGCTATCAGTGGAAAAAAGATGGCGTCGAAATCGAAGGTGCTAATGAAGCGTATTTAACAATAGATTCAACTCTCTTTAGCCATGCAGGAACATATAGTTGTCGAATCAATAACAGAGCAGGCGGAGTCATCAGCGAAAATGCAATTGTAACAGTTATACCTCCAGGAATGGTACACATTGAATCGAAAGATAAAACATTCAGCATGGGACATATTAATGTTGCATCCCCGGTTCACCAGGTTACAATAACCTATGATTTCTGGATGGGAGAAACTCCTGTTACACAGGAAGAATTTGAAGCAGTAATGGGTTTTAATCCATCATTTTTCGAGGGCAGCCAAAAACCTGTCACATTGAATCGTTTGGAGGCTGTCCGATACTGTAATGAGTTAAGTAAACTTCATGGTTTAGACACGGTCTATATATACGATGAATTAACAAGCTGGGGTGATTTAACTATAGATTACTCGAAAAATGGTTATCGGTTACCTACTGAGGCAGAATGGGAGTTTGCAGCACGCGGAGGAACAACTACCTATTTTTTCTGGGGAACACAATCTGATACAAGTGCAGCAGGCGACTATGCATGGTATAGAGGAAACAGTAATGATAGAACACACCCTGTCCGCCAAAAACTCCCCAATGCTTTTGGCTTATACGATATTATGGGTAATGTATACGAATATTGTAATGATTATCGTGGTGAATACACCAGCGACCCGAAAGTAGATCCAAGAGGACCATCCGACGGCCTGTATTTGGTATACAGAGGCGGCGCCTATTGGCACAGGGCAGAAAATTTGTCAGTCGCAGATCGTACTTTTTCTACCAGGGTAGAGATGAAATACCTTGGCTTTAGAATTGTACTGCCAAAGCAATAGCATAAAAAGTTACCTACAGATACAGCAATACTATTACTGTATCTGTAGTCGTTATTATACCAGATGATTTTGAAGTTTTAAAACACATAGTACTGTTTTACTATTGACAGCAATGTAGTCTTTTTTTATTCCCTTACAAACACAGCCTCTACAAACTCATCTGAATCATCCTGAGTATCATTACCAAGCTGCCCTGAAGAATTTGTTCCTGTAGCCCAGACGGTGCCATCTCTCTTGATTATCACAGTGTGAGCGGCACGGCCACCTGCAGTGCTAATTCCACCACACGCAACGTATTTAACTTCACTTGCAACCGGTACTGGAGTATTTTGATTTGTTCTGTCCCCTGTTCCCAATTGTCCGGTAAAGTTATGTCCTGTTGCCAACAATGTGCCATCACTGAGAAGAAACATAGTGTGTGAAGGACCGACTGCTATCATTTCAATATTACTGTAATTTTGTATTTCGGTAAAAGCTTCTTCACCGGCACCTGCACCTGAAGATCCATTTCCAAACTGCCCAGCATCATTGACTCCTGTTCCCAAAATTATACCACCGGCTTCATTAATAATTGAATAGCCGCTGCCGCTGCCTACCGAGACTATGTTACTATCCAACAGTACCGGTGTTTCTACTTCTGAAATACTATCTAATCCCAGTTCACCACTCAAGTTTCTTCCGGCACCCCACAATGCGCCACATTCCTGAAGAATCAGAGTGTGACTATTAGAAGTTGAAACATCTGAAACATTACTCAATCCAACTACCCGCCTGAATATATCAGAATCGGTACTGGATCCAATCCCCAGTTGCCCCATATCATTTCTCCCCGTAGCCCATAGGCTCCCATCAATACTTTTCAAAAACGTTTGATACCAACCTGCATAAACAGCCTCATATTCCTGTGAAATTTCGATAAATTCTTCTACAAAGTCTACACGTCTTACACCAAGCTGACCGAAATTATTAGATCCTGTAGCCCACAACCTGCCATCTTCTGTAATAATCATGATGTGAAATGCACCCGATGCAACCTGTTTAACATTATCCCTTACCTTTCTAAAGACAAGAGATGGTTCATTATTTCCATTAACACCATCATTAAACTGACCCCGATTAGCTCCAGCAGACCATAATGAGCCATCACTGAACAATATCATGCTGTGAAATGCACCAAGAGATGCTTTTACTGGTTTTGGATTCCATAGTGCATATAAGGTATCATCAGACCTCATCAGATAGTCCGCTTCATCACCAAACGCTATATCACCCCCACCCGCCGTTTTTGACCAGCCAGCGAAGCCCCAATTGTTTTTAATAAAAGTGCATGGATTAAGTTTCTGTACCTGGCCAAAAGGTATTAATTGCTGCCCCATACTACCAGTAGCGGAATCACTGTTTTTCAGAAATGTTATGGCGTAAACTTTAGGTTCCCAAATAGCATAAAGGTTTAGTGTATCAGAAGACATAACAGCCACATCGGTTGCATTGTACTGAGGTGCACCATCAGAGCTTTTTGCCCACCCGGTGAACTCATATCCTGCTCGTCTGAATGTATTTTCAAGGTTAATAGTTTCATTATAGTTTTCATGGAAAACAGCTATAGTATCACTTCCGTCATTTTTGTGGAATATAACCGGATAAGAATTTATATCCCATACCGCATAAAGATCAATAGTACCAGGCACAACGGTAATCGTTTGCCCATCAGAATAAGCCACTGAATCACTGTCTTTTTTAAAGGACCAGCCAATAAACGTATAACCATCACGGTCGAAATCATTAAGGTGCAGCTCAATAGTATCATTTGTGACAGCTAACTGGTTTCTGATATGATCTCTTCCATTATTGGAATGGAACCTGATCGTATTGGTATCTTCACCCCAAACAGCATAGAGTTCATGATTATTTTCTAACAAGATATACTGACCACCATCTTTATATGATATAGTAGTGTCATTTGGATCCACAGACCATCCCCTGAAATAATAACCCACCCTTTCGAATGTGTTTGGAATTAGGGATGCGGCAGAGTCTGTTAATACTTCCTGGTAAGTTGATCGATTACTTCCATCGTTGGAATGAAACACGATTGTATTTTCTTCCGGAACCCAATGCCCGTAAAGTTTTATATCCGAAGTAATGAGATCATCCTCATCCCACAATTCAGTACCAGTGCTATCCTTGTACCACCCAGCAAACACATATCCCGCTAAAGAGGGTACCTCCGGAAATGAAATTGTTGAATTATAGTAAAAATCATTGACGAAACATTCATCCCCATTGTTCGGACAAAAAACAATATTGAAAATCTTCTTCTCCCATAACGCTTTCAATGTAACATCATTTGTATCCAAAATAAGAGTATCGCCAAACTCATACTCTTTTAGTTCTTCACCCAGTTCTCTGCCCCATTTATTGAATGAGTACCCATCTTTTTGGAGTCCACCAGTATTATTTTTTACAGTAACAACATCCTTTGTTCGATACAATACAGTGTCGTTTGGTACATGCCCGTAATCATGTTCTTCAGAAATGTATGTTACCTGAAAATATTTCTCCGGGGCGATTACGTTAACAATTGTACTATCAACGATGATAGTTTCATTTTTTAGATAACCTGAGATCTTTATATCATAAAATCCACTCGAATTGAATTGTTGTTCAATTTTCACTGTTTCATTTTGTTTTACCTCGGTACTAAAGTGAAAAACAGAGCTTGTATCTCCACCTGTTAGGGTAATTTTTTCAAAGAGGTGTGGCATAGTAACTTCAATGGTAAAAACTACTGTATCCCTGATTTTTATTTCATTTTCCTCATCCAGTGAAATTAACTCCAGGCTGGCAAAGTTATAATTTTCAAAAGGATCTGTTGGGCTTTGGCAACCTAAAATGGTGGTCAGTAAAAAAAAGATTAGGAATGATCTAAAAAGGGTTATCATAAAAGCCTCGTTTGTGGATGAATAGGACTATTCTGTTATAAGTGTGTCTTGCTTAATCTTTAAATACAAATAAAACAAAGATACCGTCACAGTCAATATATTTAATCTCTTTTATCTGAACTGGTGGGTAGGCAAGTCTGATTGAGCAAAGCTTTCAGGTTATCATATCTACATTCACAAGGTTGGATTAAGGCAGAGAGAATTGCTGTGTGATCAAATCATTATAATCATGGCATTTACATCCTGCCCAAACAAATCATTCGAGACATCGATTGAATACCCCCAAAGGGGGTTATTTATATTAGCCCCGGGTTTCCTACCTGGGGCGATCTGGCATCTTCTAAGGCAGGAAGGTTTCTGGAATACCTGACCAATCTGTGTTTCCCCTCTCCTCCCGCGATTACAGCCCAAGGGTCCCCCCAAACGGGTCTTCACACGCTTTCACCATTGACGCCCGGCTCCCCTCCGCAGTAGCTACTGCTACGGAGGCCGGGGGGGTGACCCAATCAATCGCCTTTAGCCCCATAAAAATCTTTTCTTTCTATCTTCAATTCTTTTATGCTTACATCCTTGCTGGATTCAAAGAATATCCCGCGCTTTCAGCGCTTATGATTTACCAAACGCAGAGTACCATTAAAGTGGAAGTATTACATAACTATACAAAAAAAGCCCAACATCCCGCTAAAGGATGTCAGGCTATTAACAAGTAGTGTCGATATCTTCTTATCTCATCACTCTAAAAGGCAGAGTTACTCTCTTTCCGCCCTGTTGCACTACGGCAAAGTACATACCGGAACCAGCATTTCTTCTCCTGAAATCCCATTTCACCATTCCATCACGGGAAAGGGTTAATCTGTCCACAACTCTTCCGGAAACATCAAAGATGCTCACTGTTTTTCCACCCAGCTCTCCAGAAAAGCTAAACGCGACTCTATCATTAATCAGCCGGGCACTGTTTTTATGGCCTGAAGTAAATGCAACAGTTCTTCTTGCACTCAGAGGGAGATATTCAGGTGGTGGAGAATAGAGGTGATCCAGATCACCTGCAAAGTGCATACTCTCTATCCAGATTTCACCTTCACTGCCATCGGGTTTTTGCACCTGAAAACGAATCGCAGTTAAGCTATCAAGTGAAAGCGGGCGATCTCCTCCCTGACGCGGGGTGAACTGCGAAACAGGCAGCTTAAATTTCTGACTTTCAGGAGTCAAATAAAGAGAATCTTCATAAAAGTTGTGATTATCAATACCCAAGGTAATAAGCTGCACCGACACTCCAATGGGTTGAGGAGAACGGGCAACCACGATAATTGTATCCAAGCCTGTTAAATCCAGGTTTCCATCAGCAGTAGTGCAGTTCCACTCAAGTGCAGCGTATGGATAAAAATGCAAACCTCCTTGATCGAGAGTATATGCCCATCTTACCCAGCTATCTCCTTCATGTTCTACCACTTCAAATTCAGGTACAACAGACGCTCCACCGGCATAAGAATCAGTATAGCTTGTCCACTCTCTACCAAAATAGGGAACAAGATCACGAGCTGCGAAATCATCCACTATAAGCCGTTCTCCATCTCTTAAATCAAGCGCCCGACTTAACCACACTCTGTCTGTAATGGTCTCAGAAAGTCCTCTTGCACTTATAGTGACATCATAGTCACCATACTCGATTACCGAACCATCGTTTGACAGTCCATACCAGTTCACCGAAAGAGTATCAGAATTTCCGCTAAAAGAGATACTGCTATTTTCATTTTCCCTGTGTTTGAGTTCCACGGTCCAGCGTGCGGGTTTGTTAAAAAGCCCCTGAATTGTAAATGCCCCCTCATTGGCATCAAAACTCCGGCCACTAAGAGTTGGGCGATCGACCCATTCAAGTGGAGTAGTAGGGTCGGGATCCTGAAGAACTTCCCACACATTGATAAATTTTCCTGATATCAGTGATGCTCCAAACCAGGCCAGAAACTGATCAAAATACATCTCATTATGAAGCGTATCTTCACCGTTTGGACATGATGCTTTTCCCCAGAAGTCTTCACCCGGGGTATAAAACTCCTCCAGCAACCGTTCACTAAAAGGCTCAGCAGCTTCAGGCCCGCCACTTCCCATCGCAGCAGTAGCCCACATACCAAGTGTCAGATGGCTGTGCTCTCTCCTGGGGCGTTGCAACGTATCATTATTGGCCAGAATAAAAGTATCCTCTTCAGGAAGCAAACTCCCATCAATCTGAAAGAAGTTAGCCTTTTCGGGCGTATCAACAAAGGCGTAGGCGTTATCTAAAAAGGCCTTTGCCCTGGGTTCACCATACCAGAGGTAATCAGTTGCAAGGCGCCAGTGAATGCGCACCGCATCCTTATAGAATCCCTGTCCTCCAAGGTAAGCGTTATATCCAAGTATACTGCCTTCTCCTGGAGGCGGTAGCGGGATAGTATCTCCATCAGGGCGGCACCAGTCTGGTACAAGGCCAAGTGCGTACCCTGGGTTACGTTCAATAACATCATAAGAGCCGTCTATAAGCGACATCCATGTGTTTCTGTGTTCCGGTTCGAATTCCGCGAAAACTCTGTAAAACGCAGGTGCAAAATAGGCTGGATTGACAAAATCTTCTCCACCCCAAAAATTACCTGGTCTCAGATATCTTCCATCCGCAATCATTGTTTCTCTTATGGTCCTGAGGATGTCCCTTGCTCTTTCTCCATAGGTTGCCCCTGAATCACTGGTAAATGGCTCCCAAATACCGTGCTCCACAAGCTGATCCGCAAAAATGAGCATTATGGCTATATCTTCTTCTGCGTCTGAAGCTGCTCCATCATTGTGTGGACCCATGGCGTCATTATTTTTACCCTCAGAGTCTCTTCGCCAGTTATAAAGGCGCCCATCCCACATAAACCTTTCACCACCATTCCAAACTTTATTAAAGTATGCCTGGTCATCACTATAGAGGGCCAGAATCATCCCGTAACCCACTCCCTCACTTACTGCATCACCTGGGAATTCAGATTTAGGCCTATGCACCATGCCCGTTGTCCAGGGATCGATATTACGCTTCTTTATCCCCTCCCAGGTCCTTTGAAGCACCTCTTCATAGTCGTGAGATACCCGGGGAAGATGTGAAGGGAGGTCTGAAAGGCTTTGTGCCTGAGTTAATAATGGGAACAAAAGTAGAAAAAACAGTTTAGAAAAACCCCTTTTTACCATTATAATAGTCTCCAAATTAAGGGTGTAGAATGAATATTTTTCAGTTAATCCAACAAAGATTAGTGAATTTAGGAATCTATACAGTTCATAAATTAACACACCGTTCTAAGTTTAACAGTCTAAAAAAGGGATAACTCAGGGTTATTTAAGAATTTATGTTTTCTAAGAACTATTTTATGGTATAATTAGCAATCTGGTGGTTTTTAAAGAAGGCGATTTGAGATGTCCTATGCTAAGCTTTTCAGTACCAAACGTATCGTTTTACTGAATTCAGTTTCTAAAGAACAGATGTTTCGACAACTTATCGAGCTTGTATTGAAAGATACCCGGGGGTTTAGTTTTGAGCAAATCTGGGAATCTGTTCTTGAGCGCGAAAATCTTATATCAACAAGAATTTCTGATACCATCGCAATCCCTCACGCACGCATCCCCGGCTTTGGTGGAACGATTGCAGCAGTGGGACTAAGCAAACGGGGTATTATCTACGACAGCATCGAAGACAGAAAGATAAAACTGTGCATTCTGATTGTCGGTGATGGCAACGAGCACCTTGAAGCACTTTCATGGACCGCTCAGCGTTTATACGACAAAGAGCGCCTGGAGAGTATCCTCAAGGCCACATCTGCCAGAAGGATCTTCTCGCTCCTTACCGGAAAGATTGAACCGGCCAAAACCTCAGCAGCAAAAGAAACTCCTTCATCACGACTGCTCCAGAAAGCCTACGCCCTCGGTGAAGATTTAGGATTATCGGGGGTTATCTATCATGCACCGTTGCCGGTGAACAAGCTTTCTTTCAGACCTGTTAGAAAACTTCCCCTATACATTGTATGCTCTGACCGTTCTCTGTTTCCCCAAAAAATCCCGGGGGTTAAGGAAATAGTTCAGATTCCCTTTAAAAACACCAACCGCTCAAGCCAGGTCGAATTGGTATTGATATTCCTTATTTCACAGGGAGTTATCAAACGAAACCAGAAAATACTCAGTGTATTGGGGAGCCCCGAGCGCGAACACCTCGACACCATTATACTCACCGATGTACGGGATTACCGGTTCTTTTTCACCATTGGCAGAAAACCCCGTCCTAAGGACCTGCAACAACAGGTATTTGCCAGAATGCTTCAGATTGCAAGTGAACTTGCTCATGAAGGGCGGGAGGGTAAACCGGTAGGAACGCTTTTTGTTCTGGGTGACTCTGAAAATGTGCTTAAATCCTGCCAGCAAATGGTGGTTAATCCCTTTGGGGGCTATAAAGAAGAAAACCGAAATGTACTTGATCCGGGCCTTGAAGCAACCATAAAGGAGTTTGCCAAACTTGATGGAGCATTTATAATTAGAGGTGATGGTATGATCATAGCTTCGGGTGCTTTTATAAAGGCAGAAAGCGGTTCCGATTTCATCCTGAAGGGATTGGGGGCACGACATACCGCGGGTGCCAATATAAGCGCATCAACGGATGCCTTATCCATCGTTCTCTCAGAATCGACCCGTCGTGTAACCGTTTTTAAAAAAGGGAAGCAGATAATGCGTTTCTAAGCACTAAATTTGTTGGCTAACTAATTGAAAAAATAGTGTTCAGAAATCATTTTATCCACTACACTCAAAATGAAAGAGAGGTCTTAGCATGAAAGCCATTGCTTATTTTAAAGAAAACGGTTTTATTCTAATGATGGTTGGTTTTGCCATTCTTATTATAGGCCTGATCACAGTGATGAGTGTTAGCCCTGCCAATGTTGCTGCCCGTTACGCAGCGATCGGTGCATCGGTACTGGGGTTTGCGATCTATATTGTCGGGAGAATCTTCGTTGCTATGAAAAAAAACCAAAAACGAAAAATCCGTAAAAACGACGAGGATGAAGCTCATTTTGAACCAAAATCTTAAAGATGGCACTTTCATTGAGCTTAAAGGACACCATTCTCCAGTAAAACAAGAGGTATGAGTTTGAAACTACAGGATCTGCTTCAGAAAAATTGTATCCTTACAGACCTTAAAAGTACCGATAAAAATGAGGTTCTCAAGCAAATGGCCCATTTTTTGGCCACCATCCATGACCTTAAAGACCCCGACGCCATAGGAAACAAGATAATTGAGCGAGAAACTGACATGTCCACCGGCATAGGATTTGGAATCGCTATCCCTCATGCCAGGCTCAGTGGCATTGACCACCCCTACATGGTTGCCGCCAGATCCAGCCAGGGTATTGATTTTAACTCCATCGATGATCAGCCGGTTCACCTCATATTTATGCTTGTATCGCCCGCCAGCACATCCAGCGAACACACTCAGATCCTCTCATCACTATCACGAATAATGTCCTATGAAGAGATACGGGAAGATTTGCTCGAAGCCGAGGGTGCAGAGGAGTTTCTGGAAATAATCACCACCGGAGAGAATAAATACGTTCAGTACTAAAACCTATATTTACTATCCTAAACAGTCTATTTCACCTCAGAAGAATTTTCAAAGAAAGAAGAGGGTTCATCTGCCCCCTTCCCTTTTGCAGTGTTGTATTCAAACTTACTTAAGCGGAAAAGAAAGTTTGGTCAGCAAGTCTTCAGGACTCACCTCCATGGGATTGTTCAGATACATCTCACAAGCTATCCCCTTAGGCCGTAAGCCTTCATTTTTCACAAATTCAGCCAGCTCGTTATACGCGGACTCAATATTTTTGTATGGCCCCTTGTAGACACAGGTGGCAGCTTTGCCACTTAATGTCATTTTCGCTTCTACTTCATTGACCCCTAAAACCTCTCTTTTCACAGGCATTCCAATTTCTATGTCCAGATTTTGCATATCCATAGTGTAGTAGATCACATAGGGTGCCCCCGCGACTTCTTCACCTGCTTTTTTCAGGGTATCCTGTATCTTACTATAAGCTGACCCAAGCACATCAGGCAGTTGCTCTGAAGAGCATTTGGTTGAAATAGAGAGGGCTGGCTGTTCCGGGATCTCTTCTACTTTAAATTCACTCACCATCGGTAACTCCTTTGTAATTAGTTTTCAGGGGCATTACCATCAAAACACTTAGGATTGAGAAATTAAAACTATATATGTAATATAATTACGTCTGAAAGAAGTGAAAGAGATGTTGGTGAGAAAAATGCGGCATTATAGAAGAATTTGTGGGTGAAAAAGTAGTTAGATGTGTATGAGTGAAAAAAAACAATGTATTAATGACCGGGAGGGTGAACGGCAGTGAGCCCTTAGAAAAACTATGGAAAAAGGGATCCGCCCCAATCACTGGCGAATGAGTGCTTTCGCCGGTCCTTCCCCAGGGGCCAATTGTCTGAGTCCTCGAGTTTTGGCCCCTCCCCGGCGAAAGTGCGAATGGGAGAGCCAGTGTGGGGCTCCAGGCGTTCTTTGCCTACTTTCTTTGGCCTTGGAAAGAAAGTAGGTCGCCGAAGGCCCTCCGAGCCGATGCCCTGAGAGGCGAGTTCTTGATTGTGACAGTGAGAAAACACTATGGTTTTTAATGATAAAACTTTCAAACACACGCTATATCACAGTTTTGGGATACATCTACTTCCATAACCAACCCACAAATTTTCCAGAATAGCCGAAAATGCTACTTGAACCAGCAACCTTTTAAACAGGCCCTGCCAGTTATATTTTCCAAAACAAGGGAACCGACCAGTTTAAATAACGAGATTATCCAAAGCAAAAAGCACGTGAGAAACCATACCGCTTTTTATGGCAGATTCATCAGGCAGAAAACGAGGGGTATGGATACCTTCCATAGTGTCACGATCCAGAGGTCTTACCCCAAGGTGGATGAAAAGACCCGGTGCACATTGCTGATACCGTGAAAAATCTTCGGCATACATCGTTGCCAGCGAACGCTCAATTACACTCTCTTTTCCAAAAAAGGAAGAGTAAATTTCCGTGGCCCTTTGTGAAAGCGCGGGGTCATTATACCCCGGTGGATATGACCTGTTAAACTCAACTTCACAATCTGCCCTGAACGCTGTGGCCGTATTTTTCAAACAGGTGGAGATTCGATCTATCAGGTACTCCATTCTGGCTGAATCATGAGAACGAAGCGTACCGGCAAAGCTGGCAGTATCGGGGATGATATTACGTTTGGTACCCGCATGAACTGACCCTATCGTTAAAACCGCAGGAGCGAAGGGCGAAAGTTCCCGGCTTATGAGGGTTTGAAGAGCCGAAATCATAGAGGCGGTACATACAATCGGGTCGATAGTTTTTTCGGGTGTTGCTCCATGCCCCCCCCTGCCCCGTACTGTAACATCAAAGGTGGTAACACCAGCATAGTCAAAGCCCTCTTTTATGCCGATAGTACCTGTTGGGTGATCTGCGCTTACATGAAGGCCAAATACTGCGTCTGCATTCCTGGGAAATACCCCCTGTTCCATTAATCCGTATGCTCCCCCGGGCTCCTGTTCCTCTGAGGGCTGAAACAGACAAAGCAGGGTTCCCTTCCAGTGCTGCCTAAAGTTTTGCAGTATATCAGCTGCTCCAAGAAGGATCGCGGTATGCATATCGTGGCCGCAGGCATGCATCACCCCCGGATTTTTTGAACAATACGGCACCTGATTTTCTTCCAAAAGGGGCAGCGCGTCCATGTCCGCTCTGAGCACCACCGTTTTACCATCCCCGTTTTCAATCTTCACCGAAACCGCTGTTTTATTCAGATGGTACCGCGGCTCAAAACCCCACTCTTTGAGAGTAGTATAAACCAGGCGGGCTGTACTGAACTCCTCACCAGACAACTCGGGGTTTTGGTGCAGCACTCTTCGGATCTTCACGATATCAGCAAAACGTCTCTCTACTTCTGCTTTTAAGTCTTCATACAACTCATTTTTGATCATAAGAGTATCTCTTCCCCGAGATGGTTTGATGAACGGATTACTCAAAATAATAGATGCCTATAAAGTATTATATGCAAATCACAGGCAAACCCCTCCATTAAGAACAATCGGCTCCGGTCATACTAAAACTAATGAGCTTTTTTAGAATAGTGCGCCCGGGTGTTTCACAGCAATTTTCTGTATTATCTGCTATTTGCTCAACCAAAACTCACATTTATCTAACTGCTGCGTATCAGGAGTAGTTAGCGAATCTCCCACCAATAAAAAAAGGCAGCACAGTTCATTACCGGGCTGCCTGAATATATTGATACCAATCTGGCTTATTTGCAAGTACTATTCCCAGAGAAAATCGTAATCATCATATTCCTGAGCATCAGAAGTTGATTCATCTTCATCTTCATGTTCCCGGGTATCAGGCATTTCATCATCCCATTCATCCTGAGCCTCCTCTTCACGGTACATATGAATCCCCGCAGGCCTTCCTTCATGTAGAGAAATGTCTTCTTTAGCGAGAAAGTAGTTGTGGACCTTAAAGAGTGGGATCTCTCTAAACTCCTTAACCCGCTCAATAGGATTATCGTAACCATCAAACCATATAGTAGAGAGCCTGAGCTGCTGAGCCTTGTCCTCTGTAACAGATTCCGGTGCCCATCCGATAGCAAGATCATAATCCTTATTAACCAGTGCCAGCTCATATTTACGTCGCCCCACACCATTAAGTACACTTCTTATACCCGAATTGGTCAGATCTGCCAAAAGTTTCTCTGCGATTTTTATTGATGCAGGATCTTCGTTGGTGTAGAGTATTCTCAGAGGTTTATCAATTGATGGCATCATTGAGCTCACCGGAGCAGATGCGACGTCAAAATCCATGGTATCAATTACAACCGACTGAATAGTTTCACCTTCGTATTTAAGAAAATCTGAAAGCAAACTTTGTGGCTGTATAACCCCTGCCACAAATCTCCTTGCAGCCAAATCCGGCAAACGGCAGGCGACGAAGTAACGATCAGAGGATAGTTTTTTAAGCTCTGAATTATCGTTTAGGTTACGTTGCACATACTCGATATCATCGGTTGAAGACAGAATCATGGCATCGAAACGACCAAGCGAGTAGGACAAAACCGGATTTTGGTCTCCGCCAAGCCGTACGACGCTGCTATCGAGGTAGGGAGTTATAAAACGGCTGTTTGGGTTTGGCTGAAGAAAAGCATCCCTTCCCTGCTGCTCCCTTATATAGTAGGGGCCAAGCATAAAAGAGCTCCAGAGTAGATTTGCACTCCTGATACGCTCAACGGCTTCTGGGTCGGGACTTTCCATTCTTAGCTGAAGAGTTAACCCATCAACGGCATAAAACCCCCGCACCACAGGCTCTTCCCCTCTGATGAAGGCTTCAACACCCTGTACATTTCTAAAAAGAGCCAGGCCTTCTGCAGGGTGATTTCTTACGAATTCGGTCCATAACTGAATGATATCCATAGCAGTGATACTCTGACCGGCACCATTAAGCAGCCGTCCGCTTAATTGTAGCTCCACTCTTCTGAAGGAAGAATCAGTAACGGTGAATAGAGCCTCTTTTTCATCGGTAGATTCAAAAGGATGGGGATTGGTCAGTTCTGAGAATGTATTGTCAAAAAAACCTCTTTGTGAATAGAAGGTCACAAAGCCACCCTTACGGGGTTGAGGCAATGGCTCAAACTCTGCACTATCAAGCATCTCGACAATCTCTTCTGAATAAATAAACTCTTCAAAGATCGACTCCTCAACAGGCCTGAACCCCAACTCTCTGTCCTCTTCATCTTCACTGATCGTTTCCACCGGCAACATTTTTATGGATACATACCCTTCACCCGAATCGATGTGAGCAGAAGTGTAGGTATAGTTTTGAAGAAAATTTTGGAATGCACTGATAAATCTATCCCGGTCACCATCACTGTGGAATCTAACAACATAGGACAGGGTATCTGCGTCTGTTTTAACCACTTCAGGTGTACGGGGAGTAGCGGAAAGCGGAGCCCTTGTCTGACCCTGGTGAGCTGACATACATGAAACCATTAAAAATGAAACAACGACTAAAAGATATACCTTTAAATGGGACATAAACACTCTATTCCTTTTAAGTTTTCGGTGAGAGATAGAAAAATAACTGCTATGTCACATTGAATTCAATAAATGTTTGTTTTAAAACAGATAACGATGTAAAATGGAGAGTTTTTTCAGGAATGAGAAGAGAATGAGGAAAGCCCTCATTCTACTGTGCACTTTGCTTACATGCATCTACTGCCTGTTGGCACTGATTTCTATAGGTCTGAAGAATTACTTTAGACTCATCCTGCTCATCACCAGAGAGGGTAGAGTAGGTATGTTCAAACTCAGCTGCTTCATTGCAAATATATTCCATATATTCACACTGATAGGTATCGGGAAGATCGTTGGTATTTATGTAAGAGGTTCTACCACCACATCCCAGACCAACCAAGAGCAGCGTAATAATAACGCCAGAAAAAACGAGAGTCGTGAGCGGTCGAATAGCATTTCTTTGCATACTAACTCCTTGATTTCAAAACCTGCATAGTTGGAGAGCTTTTAAGCCTGCTCAATGCTTTGGACTTAATCTGCCTTACGCGTTCGCGGGTGATATTAAACCTTCTCCCAATTTCATCAAGCGTGAAAGCAGCCTCATGCCCTATACCGAAATATAATTTAATGATCTCCCGTTCGCGCTCAGTAAGTGTATCAAGCATTCTTCTGATTTCTTCATTTAATGAGAGCGCCTGGATTTTATCTTCAGGACTGTTTCCTTCAAGCTGGTTGCCGAGCAGATCAAGTAGTGTAGAGCCATCATTATCCCTGACCGGAGCATCAAGAGAGATATGACGGTTTGCGATAGAGATGGTTTCCCGAACAGCAGTTTCGCTTATCGATAGCTCCCTGGCAATTTCTTCGATATCAGGTACTCTGTTAAAACGCTGTTCGAGTTCAATCTGAGTCTTATTTATCTTATGGATCGCTCCAGCCCTGTTCAGTGGAAGGCGCATAATCCTTGAATGCTCAGCCAAAGACTGTAATATAGCCTGGCGTATCCACCAAACGGCATAACTAATGAAGCGAAAATTTTTCTTTTCATCAAATCTGCGCGCAGCACGGACTAAACCCATATTACCCTCATTAATCAAATCACAGAGGGATAATCCCTGGTTCTGATAATTTCGGGCAACACTCACAACAAATCGCAAATTAGCTTTTACAAGTTGATCGAGTGCAGTCTGCTCACCTTTTTTGATTTTGGCAGCCAATTCGGCTTCCTTTTCGGAACTCAATGGCTGAAGTCTGCCTATCTCTTTTAAATAATGAGCGAGACTACTCTCTTCTGCTGTAGGAAGAATCGGTTTATTCACAGTGCATCCGGGGTTGCGGAGAACGTTACATTCTATTATACTTATTTTTGAATCATTATAATATAGGTCTTATTTGCTCTATTTCCAACAACTTTCGTGTCCAATACACCACTTGAGGACAATATTGTGCTATTACAGGCACTACAGGGGCCTTAAAGGAAGGCATTTCGAATACTTTTGGAAGATAAGTGTTTTTGGGGCACACGACCCATATTTGTTACAAGTACGCCACAGACTATACTACAACCATAAGTGGTAGAGCGATGGTGTCAAAAACTCCATCCCGAAATGATAAAATGGGCGGTCTATAGTTAGCAGCTTAAATGTGTATTCTATTATTACTTTGAAGCCGCTTTTTCATACTTTTTCTTCTCAGGATCCTCCAAACCCATGACTTCATGGTAAAAATCAACCAGTGTCAGGTATGATATTTCCTTAAACATATACCCACTTGTTCTGATTGAAAAGATTTCTTTGTTTAGTCTGGTATCATGGAGAGTAAATAGTGTTAAAGAAGGGCGACACCCCTCTTGAAGAATACAATCCCCTCTTTTTAATGTAACATGCTCAATTAGATGCTCAGAAATAACACGCTTTGTACGGCCACTACGAAGAACAATCTTCTGCTTTTCCGGTAGTAATAAAACTTGGGGCAATACTATGATTTCGCCCATAACTGTACAATATGAGAAGCAACCAAAAAGTATGGCTGCAGAAGCGATTATGACTAAAGGAACATAATCACTTCTTTCTCCTGTTATGTACTCTGGAAATACGTGCACAAGAACATAAGATGCTAACACAAATAGAGGTAACGAAAGGAATAAGGTATATGGTATACCTTTGGGGGCGGTAATAGCTACCCCCTCATCATATTGCCTGATTACGGGACGAATATTTTTCGGTATTTCAATCATCTATTCTGCCTTTCTGTTTAGATACGTTAAATACTCTTGCAGATTGTTCTCCAATTCACTGATAGGCTGAGAATTATTTCCTCTTGTGCCCCATGGTGAGTTCACCAGAAAATTAGTAACTTCATTGTCGGCTAAGGAACCGAGCCAAAAACAGAAAGGGTTTAAAACAGTGCAAAGACTATCGTTTTTTGTACACAACTCTCGAGTAGACCACAGACTTTTTCTGATCCCACCAATAGAGTACGCGTGCCAAAACTCATCCCCAAAAGACCAAAAGGCAGGTATAGTTAGCAGCTTAAATGTGTACTCTATTATTACTTTGAAGCCGCTTTTCCATACTTTTTCTTCTCAGGATCCTCCAACCCCATGACTTCATGATAAAAATCAACCAGTGTTGGATGTGAAATATCCTTAAACACATACCCCGTTGTTCTGATTGATATGATATCTTTTTTTAACCTGGTATCATGGAGTGTAAAGAGTACTAAGGAAGGGCGTCCCAAACCTTGAACGATACAATCCCCTCTTTTTAATGTAACATGTTCAATTAGATGCTCAGAAATAACCCTCTTTGTACGGCCACTACGAAGAACAATCTTCTGCTTTTCCGGTAGTAATAAAGCTTGGGGCAATACTATGATTTCGCCCATAATTGTACAATATGAGAAGTAACCAAAAAGTATGGCTGCAGAAGCTATTATGACTAAAGATACATAATCATTACTTTCTCCTGTCAAATACTCCGGAAAAATGTGCACAAGAACATAAGATGCTAACACAAATAGAGGTAACGAAAGGAACAATGTATATGGTATACCTTTGGGGGCGGTAATAGCTACCCCCTCATCATACTGCCTGATCACGGAACGGATATTCTTTGAAATTTCAATCATTTATTCTGCCTTTGTGTTTAGATACGTAATATACTCTTCCAAGTTTTTCTCCAAATCACTGATCGACTGCGACTGACTTCCTCTTGTACCCCATGGTGAATTCACCAGAAAATTAGTAACTTCATTGTCGGCTAAGGAACCCACCCAAAAAACAGAAAGGGGTTTATAACAGTGCAAAGAGTATCGTTTTTGGCACACAACTCATGAATAGACCACAGACTATTTCTGAGTTGTGTGCCACCAGTAAGCAGAGTACGTATGCCAAAAATCATCCCCAAAAGACCAAAAGGCGGTCTATAGTTAGCAGCTTAAATGTGTATTCTATTATTACTTTGAAGCCGCTTTTTCATACTTTTTCTTCTCAGGATCCTCCAACCCCATGACTTCATAATAAAAATCAACCAGTGTCAGGTATGATATTTCCTTAAACATATACCCACTTGTTCTGATTGAAAAGATTTCTTTGTTTAGTCTGGTATCATGGAGAGTAAATAGTGTTAAAGAGGGGCGGCACCCCTCTTGAAGAATACAATCCCCTCTTTTTAATGTAACATGCTCAATTAGATGCTCAGAAATAACACGCTTTGTACGGCCACTACGAAGAACAATCTTCTGCTTTTCCGGTAGTAATAAAACTTGGGGTAATACTATAATTTCACCCATAATTGTACAATGTGAGAAGTAACCAAAAAGTATTGCAGCAGAAGCTATTATGATTAAAGACACATAATCATTACTTTCTCCTGTCAAATACTCCGGAAAAATGTGCACAAGAACATAAGATGCTAACACAAATAGAGGTAACGAAAGGAACAATGTATATGGTATACCTTTGGGAGCAATAATAGCTACCCCCTCATCATACTGCCTGATCACGGAACGGATATTATTAGGAATGTCAATCATTTATTCTGCCTTTCTGTTTAGATACGTTATATACTCTTGCAGATTGTTCTCCAATTCACTGATCGGCAGCGAATTATTTCCTCTTGTACCCCATGGTGAATTCACCAGAAAATTTGTAACTTCATTATCGGCTAAAGAACCGAGCCAAAAGCTACCACCGGCCCCGATTACCATACCGGTAACTACAAGTCCCAATCCCACTGGCGCTGTAAGAGGAAAAAACATCATTACTCCACCGGCAGCGGATAAAAGATGGCCGGCAGTACTGGTTGCATGTGCCAGAGTTGCTTCAACATTACCCGACTGAAATGCTTGAGATGCCTTTTGACCTGAAAAATAGGCATCAACAACAGAGAACAAGACAACTGCATATGGATTTGCTTTTTTTGCCACTCTTCCGGCTGCTGTATATTTAAGTGAAGTTCTTTTGCACATATAAAACAGAAACGCTGAAGCTGATTTGACTGCGCCAGCATGGTCTTCTGTTGTTAGCTCACCACCTCCGAACCTCTCTCCCAAATACAAAGCAACACTCAACCCATCAAGAACAGCTCCCATCGACTCAAGTGCAAATTCCACCTTGTCGATTCTCTTCAATTTATTAAGGGTATTTCGGTCAACTTGATACCGTTCAAACAGAATACTTTCTCCCTTGTGGGCTTTATCAAACTCTGCAAGGTATTCACTTTCGCTTATAATTTCTGTAATTGGCTCAATATCAACCCCAAGCCCCTCTCTAAAGAGCCGCAAAACAAAGTTTTTCTTTGTGGCGATATCGACTTGGTGGCTTGTGACATATGTTTTGCCTATAGCAGTCACCACTTTTACATAATTTGAGGAGATATCGTGAAGCTCTTTTCCGGTTGCAATTATCCCTTTTTCACTGAGAACCGGATGATCCCCCGAAAAATGCCGGAGAAGACGATCATTTCCATCCTCAAACTCATCAAGCCGCTCTATGGATCCAAGAAGATATCCCCAGGCAGTTCCCGACTCCTCTGGTTCATATACTGCCGCAATATCCTCCTCTACCCCGTCCCAGCCCTCAGAGCACAGGCATTCGAAAACCTTATTCGCTTCACGGCTTACTTTAAGATAAGCGCCCCTGTGCGCATGAAGCCTATTTGACAACCACCCCCTGAATTGCCGGCCATCATCACGTAACCGATTGGAAAGAGAGCTGTTCCACTGGGCATTGTCTTGTCCTCCGGTAAGTGCCTGAATGACTAAACCAGCTGTTAGCTGCATCATCTGACACCTCGTCTGCTCTTCACTGCTTTCAAATGATATGGTACCATCTTCATCTTTTTCAACATTCGTATCAAATCTTACAGCCTTATAATGATCGAGCGCACCCTGAAAAGCCTTGTTGGCCCCGCATGCCTGAGAAAGAAGATCACGCACCGCAATTACAAGCGTATTCCTCTCAAGCCCCTCCGTAGCGGGATCTGCGGTGCTGGTTATATCATTTTGAAACTGCACACGTTCAGGAATCCACGTCAACCCCATAGTAGATGCTGTCCCTACCTTGTAACACCTTTTCCAGGGTTCTCTGCTAATCTCCAGTACTCTTTTCCAGGTAAGTTGAAAAGGCGATGCACCAACATAACACGAAAGGTTATCCCCATGAATACGCAATTTAAGCTCAATTTGATTATCTGCGCAGTTACCCGGCATGCGGAAATCGTTACCCCTTTGGGACATAAGATCTACCTGATGGGCTTTTCCCTGATGATCAAAATAATACTCACCATCAAGCCATCCCTCACCAGGCTTTTCTTCCCTTTCTGCGAAAACATAGACCCAACGATCTTTTAAATGCTGAATTCGCTCCTGCCGTATCTCACCCTCATGTCCCATCCGTTGAATATAGTAAGTATAGTTTTCTCTTATCGCGGCTTTAACCAGAAAGGTAAGTGGATTATATTTCTTTTTATCCCTCTTGTCCCATCTAAAAGGTGGTATTAGGACATATGAATGCCCTCCCCTTACAATATCAAGCTCATAACTTTGACCCTCTGTAAGCCCATAAAATTCCAGAGTAAGTTGCCCGTCTCCCTCAACTGTGTCATCCGACACGGTACGTTGGACGGCATAGCAGCCATCCTCTCTTTCTGTTTCATAAAGCAGATATGTATCATCCTTAGCTTGTGGATCATTCGGATCGATAGCCAATGATACCGTCAGATGAGCCACTGGTCGGTAATATTCCATCTCCTTCCATACATCCAGCTCAGACCAGGTACACTCATCCACTATACCGTCACTTTCTTTTGAAAAAGTCGGCTCAACATCAATAAGATCATGTCCCTTAGCTCTTTTCTCCTTACGAGCACAATCCTGAAAAAGAGTAACAGCTTCATGCGTTTTGTTACCAAAATCCCCATCTACCGGTCCTACTTCATCAAACCCATAATCCAACAACAACTGCTGAAGCTTTTTAACATCTTCCCCCGCAATATAGCCATCCCCATCAACTGTTCTGAAAGAATACTTTGAAACTGCCATACAATCATAATGGCCGCGCCTAAGAATTGGTCTCTCCGGTGGCATTTGAAGCACCGGGCTTTTATCAATGACATTTTCACCACGAGAATGAGATATGTTTTTTACAAAGTATTTTACAGGAGTCCGCGGATTCTCTTTGCAGGTATTATAATGTTGAAGATTAGCATACCATAAATGTTCTATCTCCAATGTGGCAACATCATCCTCAATAAACCCTTCTACCACCTGAGCAAGATCCTCCTCCCGGTCGTTGAAGATTGCAAATAACTTTCCCCGGACCTTTGCTCTTATGGTGTTTTTAAGATACTCCGTTTTTACTTCAAGAAAGCACTTTTCGTTATATTCAAACCCCTTGGGTCCCGGCTTCCACTCAGCAGAGATGAGCCGGACTTCAGGTTCATGCTCCTCCTCATCATCCCTTCCATCACCCTCTACTCCTGTAACAAATTTTGGCTCGGTCTCAGAGTCATCATTCTCTACTTTTTGTTCTTTCCTTTTTACCGGAGGCGGGGCAACACTCCAGTCAAGATCAGAATGAGTTAAGGTCATAGTGTATATTCCTGTTTAGGTAGAAGCGTTTAAGTAACTTTGCAGTTATTCAGAGATTATCACATACAGGTGTTAAATTAAGATAATTTACTGTACTAAGCATGGTAAAGTAATTGTTGCTTTTTTAATTACAGAAGATTTTGATTAACATTGAAACGAGTGGTTTTTATATCTTAAGTTGAGTTGTCCTTTTCATCTCTTTTTTTAAGGAATGCTCTGTCGGGAAAACCGCTCTGAGAGTTACATTCGGCTGACAACGTTGATGTTATTAGTCATTAACAATTCCTGTACAGGATGATAGCTACTGCGAAGATGCGTCAAAAAGTCCCTTTCGGGGCCGGGTTCAAGAGTTTTGTACAGTATGTCTGATTATTGACTCATCTAACGTACCTACTCCACTACATTTGGCAGACCGATTCTTAATCGCACAAGTGTGCTTAAGTCTTATGAGTCTTAATTTTTACTTTTCATTTGAACCCAACAACAATTCTATTTATTTTGATAAAGGCTGGATATGTGGTTACCGCCTCCTGAATGGATTTAATTAGACTGTATTACATCCTGAAGCCGACTGCACAGGTCAAAGTTAGAAATATACGTTTTAAACAGCTCAAGCAAGAGGAGTCGAGAGTAATTACCCGATAGTAAGAGGAAGTCGATACCCAATTGGTGTATATCACACATCGCACAGGGTCCGACAGCGAAGATGTGCAAAAGGAGAGGTTCTGTTTATTCTGTACAGATTTCGAAAAACGCCTTAATCTTTCATAACGCCGAAATAACAAACCACTAGTATTGAATGGCATGGTTTCGAAACATTTTCACATAAGGATCTAAGCAATGTTCTATGAGTATACAGTTCAAGATGGTGATACATTGTCCAAAATAGCTAAACGTTACTATGGAGATGTGTCATACTATAAGGATCTGGCAGAATTCAACAGAATAGCAGATCCAGATCTCATTAAAATTGGCCAAAAGATTGATTTACCACATTATTTTGCCAAGTTTGAGAAAACTGTAATCGAATGCAACAAACCTGTGATTTGTTTGAGCCCCTGCCTAGCAAAGAATGATGTAAGCAGCGAAATGCATGATATCGAACTATGGGTTAACTCCGGAGCCGATATTCGAAAGGTTAAAGGAAACGGAACCCTTGGCATAGTCCCCTCCCTTAAGAAATCACGTACGATTGAATGTAGATCAACTAATGGAGCTGCAATGAAGTGGTTGAGCTCTGGTTACCATACCGCAGAGATCTCGGGTCCAGTATTGAAATCTAATATTAGCTCCTGGGGGCACAATCCAGTAAACCTTAAGCCCTGGTTCCCTAATGATAACCCTCGTATATGCACAATTAAAGCCCGTTGTGAAAACGGTCTTGAAAAGAGCGCTGTCCTTGAGGTGTACCGGGGTAATGAAGTTTCCCACGAAATTGATTTTTCAAAATCACCTTTTTGTAAGGGTCTAAAACAGGTTTTCGATGAACTTGATGAGTTAATAAAGGAACTGACCGGACATGTAATCGAAATTCGATTCGCTGTGGGAACTATAGCCTATAAGGCGGGGTTCAAGGAAGCCCAAAGGCGCCCGGAAGTGTTCTTTGGCTATAAATTCAATGGTGGGCTAAATCCTGTTTTTTCGGTCACCTACAAATATCCTTTCGGGCTGAACAAAATAATGCCCGGGCCCCTGAAACGTTTCGGTGATAGTCTTAAGTTTTTTCTTTTTGTAGGAGGTGCCTTTAACCTAAATTTCAACTACTATCGTGACAGTATTGACAATAAAGGGGCTGAGCTCGAAGCCGAATTTAGTCTTCAATTCGGTATTGAAGGAAGCGCCTCGATAAAATTTGGAAATAGAAAAATCCTTGACGCCAAACTTCAGGGTGACTCCGGAGTAGGAAGTAATTTTGGACCTGTTGTTGACCAGAAGGGGCTTGGAATAACAACCAATATGTGGTGGGATGGGATCTCAATCAAAGGCCACATTCTGGCCTTTGATGGCATGTACAAATATAAAAAGTCAATAACTCTCATAGATAAAAAAAATCTGCTTAGAAATGGTATGTTTTATTTTGTAGAATTCGATGAGGAGCCAAATTAGAATGAGAATAGATAATCAAACGATAATGCTTGGGACAGCTGTAGTAAGTGTATTGTATATCATTTTTCTGATTATGTTCAGATCAGATTTTGCCATAAATTCTGTGAGCGTTCGTATAGCCAGACCTTCCAATTTTGAAGAACTCAAAGCAACGGTTCAGGAGTTGACCATTCGTTTCACTCACTCTGGAGGTGGTTCATCATCAGGTGTTAGTACAGCACATTTCCACGGTTATGTCACCTATAAATATACCTATAATAATGTCGAACACGAACAGACAATTCATCTGCCCAGTAGCGATTCAGAAGATATAGTAAGAACAGCAAACAGTCTACAACAGATGTTTCCTGATCAAATCATTACAATCAGAAATGAACCTCTAAGTGAGGGGGCGGAGAAAATGGCCAATTTTGTGACATCAAAACTTCTCAACAGTAAAAAGGATGTTAAAACATTGGTTAACATTCACAAAAAGGAGCTCTCTGTTCTGCCTGCACCTGGTCAGAAAAATACAGTATTCGACTTGCGAGTACTGCGTTCAAACCATAATATCAGCATGCCTGCCGCTGCTATTGATGGAACTGTAAAGAGAATATACCCTGAAATCGCAAAGCTAATCCTAATATGCACAATTTTTGCCAGCATCGCACTCGCATTTAAAATAGAATCTTTCTACAAAAACATTGCTGTTACTCTTATCTGTTCGATTCCAATTATTATCGCGATCTTCTTTCTTCTGCACTCTTCAGTACTGGATCGGTTGTGGCCCAATGAAACCGTCCAGCACCCTACTGATGATGTCGCAGTGTGGGGGGCTATAGTAGAGTAGCTTAGACTAATCTTTATATATTTAGACGGGAGTCAATGTATGCAGGATCCGCATTATTTTTTTTCAATAGAACATGAGGGTTTGGCTGTTGAGTTATGGTTCAATGACATACTTTTAGACAGTGACCCTGAAGGGAAATTTAAAAACCGTCAGTTTCTGAACAATCTCTTTATACTCGATGGTGAAAACACTCTAAAACTAAAGATCAGTCTTCCAGGAACACCCCCACGCAAACCAGAAAGTTTTAATCTTAAAGCAGGATTTCATATTGTTCAGGAGGAGAGTGAGGAGCTACCAGATCCCATTGCAGAACTAAAATTCCCTGGCAATAATGTCCCTTCATTTCCTGCAGAAATTCAAACTACATTTACAGTTCAAAGCCCTTTTGGGAAATGGCTGTGGGAGGATGCCCAGGAGATCGATGTCGATGACCCACAAACAACTTCAGCAACTGTCTCACTTATTTCTTCCTTGCATAAGGCTTTGATTTCACAAGATCTTGACAAGGTAACAGACATACTCTCATCCAAAGCTTCAGAAACAGCACGCGCTTATTACATCCCCTCTGATGACCGTTTGAGTGATCAGCGTCAATTTTTCCAGGAGATCTTCAACGATTCGCAATTCAACATGGAACCCTTTAAACCTGAAAGTTTGAGGTTTACCCCAATGGCAAACAACAGGTTACTCTTTATTGAACAGAAAGATGGTTCGTCTGCTTTGGAATCAACAGAGCTTTCTGAAGGGTACTGTTTCTGTTTACCTGTTTGTCTGTGCAAAATTGATAATGAGTATATAATTATCAGGTGATAATTAGCTTTAACCAATCTCAACAAAATACAAGCATCTAATCTTTATAATAACCTGGAGCTAAACATGCTTAAAACATACTCGAATAAAACGGTATCTTTAATGAATAAGTCCTTTTGGTGCATAGTTTTTCTTGGCAGTTTCACTTTCTTTTTTCATGAAGGTCCGAGTGGTATAACTAGAGCTGAAGAGTCATCTGAGCCAATTTATTTCTTCTCCATTAATCATGAAGGGTTGGCTGTTGAGGTTTGGTTCAATGATGTACGTATTGACAGTGATCCGGATGGATATTTCCAAAATCGAAGGTTTGCCAACAACCTTTTTGTAATCAATGGTGAAAATAGGTTAAGAATAACAATAGACCTTCCCAAAGAGCAAAATAAACCTGAAAATTTAAACCTCACAGCGGGTTTTCATGTGGTATTAGAAGACGTTTTAGAATTACCAGAACCAATTGCTGAACTAAATTTTTCGGGAGAGGATGGTTCATCATTTCCCGCCGAAATAGAAACCTCATTTGAAATTCTGAGCCCCTTTGAAGAATGGTTGTGGGAGACAGCCCGGGAAATTAACATTAATGATCCGAAAATAGTTGAAGGTTCCGTATCTGTTCTTTCCTCCTTACATGACGCTATGAGTTCTCGTGACATAACTAAAGTTATGGACCTACTTTCCGTCAGAACCCGAGAAATGTCACATGCTTATTATTCTTGTGAAGAGGAAGCTATTGTTGATCAACGCACGCTTTTTCAAGATCTTTTCAATGATCCACAATTCAATTTAGAACCTCTTGAGCCCGAAAATCTCAGATTCATTCCAATGGCAAACAACCGTATGATTTATATCGAACAGAAAGATGGTTCATCGGCTCTGGAAACAAAAGAGCTTTCTGAGGGTTTCATTTTCAGTTTACCGATCTATTTATGTAAAATCGGTGAAGAGTTTATTGTGGTCAGGTGAAAAGTTTAAGTTGTTGTTAGAAAATGTCCTTTTATAACAAACACATTATTGCAAGCTGCTCAAGACAGACACGAACACCTAATCATCTTTTTTCATATCTTGTGCATGAAAAACCTGCTCACAATTCTTATACTCACCATTGACGCTAGCAGCAGGAGGATTCTCCTGCTGCACTATACAAATTAAAGACAATTAACTGTTCACCTCTGCCATCTCCATCTCCACCTTACCTTTTAAAGCAGCGAATAATCGCACCGTAATTACAATCGTATCCCTTTCAAGCGCCACCGTAGCAGATCTGCAATGCTGGTTATGTCATTTTGAAACTGTGCATACGTTCAGCAAATCACATCACCTCTAAATTAGATTTCCATACGAGCACAATCCTGAGAATGGGTTATAACCTCGCATGTTTTGTTACCAAAATCCCCATCGATCGGTCCTACTTCATCAAACCCAAAATCCAACAACAACTGCTAAAGCTTTTTAACATCTTCCCCTGCAATATAGCCATCCCCATCAACTGTTCTTAATTGATACTTGGAAACTGCAATAGATCTGTTCTCTTATTACTACAGGGTAATTAAAGGTAACAGTATGGTAAAGTCTTTATAGCATTATCTTATGGCTGCTTAAAAAAATCAAAGTGCCCTTCCAGTGCAGCGCCTAAAACAGTTCCTGATCGATAGTCGTCTGAAAAGAGCGGTGCATAAAAGGGACGCAATCCAATGATTCTGCTACTTCCGGCACTACTTTGAAATTTCATCCCTATCAAAGCACTGATAAAGGGTCCGGCTGCCGCGAATTTATGTGGGTCACTGTCGTCTTGCTCTGTTTTATAATCTGGACCATAGTGAAAACTAATACCCAATCCAGGCCCAACAACGAGTCCTATATCGTCACTGATTTGATGTGTGTACTCCACAATAAACTCAGGTTCAAACTGAAGCATATCAAATGCCGTCGCAAAAAGAATCGGTCGCATAATTGGAAGCTTGAAACCAACACTCCATGTATCGTTAAAATGCAAACGGGTATTGAACATAACATCGGCTATAGGTCCTCCCTTAACCCCTGCAGGTGAGGCCACACACATACGTGTGTCATCGTACCGTGCCCCTAACATTACATTAATACCCAACGATATCTTTGTGTTATTTTGGGCAGAAACACTGTAAAATAGAGTTAAAAGAACAAGAAGAGAGAGATAAACAGTCTTCATCAATTTATTTAGCGATTGTACCATAGCGCCTGTCTTATTCCTTTCAGCATTTTAGCAAAAACGAAATTCAAACTATACAAAGAATAAAAATAGGTTGATCTATCAACGGGTGCAAGTGCAAAATGAACGAGAGGGAGGATTCATTTCAAAGTAAATTAAAGATGAGAGCACACCACAAAAAAGGGGCAAAGCACATTGTGCTTTGCCCCTTATATTTTTATACCTAAAAAGAACTACTACATGAGACCCTGCATCAAAATAGCAGCAACGAGAGCAAGAATAGCATAGAACTCAGGAAAAGCTGCCAGGATTATAGTGTTACCAAAAACGTCGTGACCCTGACCAATAGCAGCTATACCATTAGCACAGATTTTCCCCTGAAAAGCAGCAGATGCGAATGCCGCAATCGCTACCGCTATTCCAGCACCCAGTACAATTGATCCCTGATAAAGGGTTAGATCAGGTGATACTGTGGCCTGATATATAATGAACGCAACGAAACCATACAGTCCCTGAGTCGCTGGAAGTCCGGAAAGTACAAGACCTGAACCAAAAGCTTCCGGTTTCTTTTTAAGCATACCAACAGTAGAAGATGCTCCTGTTACTATACCAATAGCTGAACCGGCACCAGACATACCAACCATAAGACCCATTCCAATCAACGCAAGTACATAGCCCATCAAAAAACCTCCTGAAGTATTGTGATATGGTTAATTACTGATCAACTTTAGCAAAAGGAATAAATGGTTTACTACCACCCTTATACCCAACTGCTCCATAAAATTCTACAAATGTTAAACGTAACGGATGAACAAATGCTCCCATAGCTGAGAGAGCAAGGTTAAGACCGTGCCCAAATACCAGAACCAGAATTGTTGCAATCAAACCCCAGGAGGCATAATTAATCTCTCCGTTATCTGTAATGAACAGAAATGCGATCTGATTGAAAGCCCCTCCAAGTAATCCTCCTGCAAGACCAAGCGCAAAAAGACGCAGATACGACAGTAGATTCTGAAGTGTTCCTGTTATTAGGTTATAAAGCTCCCAAAGTCCGGTGAGAGGCCTTAAAATAAACTTTTTCTCTATGTTATTGAAAAGAAGGATACCAATTAATCCAAATATAGTTAATCCTTGCCCTACTCTTTGGGGAACAGAAATCAAAAAGGCGCCCATCTCTACAGGCCCAACGGTAAATTCCCCTATTCCAAGACCAAGAAGATCGGCATGAGCAGACCAAACAAATGCCCCCAGCATTATTAAAATTGTACTTATTGGTTGCAATCCGGCAGCAATACCCGAATACTTAATTTTCATATAAGACTGGAGACCAATACCAAACAACAGTTGTACAGCACCAACAACCAAGGCTAAACTCATTGCAGGAAACACCTGTCCTGCAGGTCCAACCTGTGCCGAAAGTGGAGCAAAATACTGCACACCTACAGGAAATAGTGCGCTTTCTTCAATACCTGGACCACCAAAGATTGTCATACCAAAGAAGGTGTTAAGTAAAACACCACTAACAAATGTTGACAACCCAAGAAACACGCCGAGTTTCATAAATGGTTTTAGTTTAGGTTTAACTTTCATCCCTGCATAAATCGCAAGTACGGTTAAAACCATTCCATACCCAGCATCACCCAGACACAAACCAAAGAATATCGCAAAGAATGGCGCTATAAAGGGCGTTAGATCAAGCTCATTATATGTAGGTAAAGAATAAAGACCCAAAATTGGCTCAAAGAGAGTAGGAAAGGAGCGATTTCTTAACTTTACAGGAACATCCTCATCCTCCTTTGGATCCCTTATAGAAACATAAGCAGGATGTCTGTTTACATAATTTCTTAGCTCTTTTTCTTTATCACTGGGAAACCATCCGGATAAAGACAACATTCTTCCTTTAGCTTCCCTTTTAAGTGACAGCCTTGCTTTTTCAAACTGGTATTGATTGAATGTATCGACCCTGAATTTTTCCAGAAGCTCAATTCTGTTTACCATCTTTTCGATCGACTGCTCTACCCTTTTGCGTTCTTTCACTAATTTGGCTATATTTTCTTCAACCTGTTTTAATGAAAGTGCAGGAAGATGAACTTCTTCACTTTGAGGTATTTCAATAACCCCACCATTTTCAATGGCGATGAAATACACAGTAGAATCAATTCTGTTTATTTCTTCAACAGGATACTCTTTGCGATCTATCTGTTCGAATAGTTTATCTGACATGGTGTAAAACCTGATTTTTACACCAACCTCTTTCAGTTTGTTTACTTTCTGATGATCGAAATTTCCCCATGGCTCAAGAGTTTCTTTATCTTTAAGCAGATTTTCTATATCCTGCTCAATTTTTTCCTTTTGAGTCTCAAGTTCTTCAAAACGAAACAGAATTTCTTTAGCATCGCCTTCTTTTACCTGATCAACCTGAAGGTCTTTTTCTTTTTGAATTTTTTTGAGCGTATCGATAACTCTTACCGACAGATGCCCTACACCTCTTAGTTCCTGAACTTTGGGTGAATCAGATTCCTGAGCTTCGGTGATGTGAACAACACCGAGCTTACCAAGATCATCCAGAAATTTTTCCCGTTCCTTATGGTAGAGGAGCAGGTCCATTCTTTTCATTTTAACTATCATTATGCAGCCTCCGCCATGGCAATTTTGGCCTTTAGTATTTTCTGTGAAGATTTTGACAAGTTTTCATCATCTTCAAGAAAACGTTTGATTCTCCGGATAGCTTCATTGTATTCAGGAATTTGCACCTTTTCATAAAGATTAACTTTCTGAGTTGTTTTCTTTCGGGCATATTCCAAAATAGAAACCTTTTTCTTCCCAAGTTCAAGGCCAATTTTTACTTCTGCAATATTTTTGATCAGTTCAAGACCCTGAGGAACCCATGCCGCATTGCTTATTAAACTGTACCGACGAACATCAAACTCTACATCATTCAATACCGGAGTTTTAACACCCGCAATTTTCTTAATGTCGATATTAACGTCTTTAATGCTTATAAGCTCTCCTGGCATCTCATTCCAGAGTCTATACGTTTGAGAGATTGATGCAAGCATCTCCTCTACCTTCTTTTCATACTCCGCAACCTGCTCCTTGGCTTTTTTTACCTCAAGCCTTAAAGCAGACTCCTTTGCAATAAGAGTAGGAAGAGCATTTTCTCTTATCTTCAGTTCTTTATTAAGCTGTTGAAGAAAAGTCTTATTGTATTGAAATTTTAATGCCATTAATTTCTCCTTCCGAAACAGGAAGAGAACAGGTTAAGAGAGTCGCTGTTATTGCTAACAACGACTTGGTAATAATTTTATTCGGCTCCAACCCAAAATTTATCCATGATTTCCTGTTTAATACCAACTTCATCTTTTGAAAAGTATTTTCCAAAGAGTCTCCACCCGGTATCAAGCATCTCATCAATTTCTATATTGATATCGATAGCCAATAGCTCACGTGAATACTCTTTTGCAAACTTAAGTGTACGCTGATCGTATTCTGTTAGGTCAAAACCATTTTCCAGTTTTGTCCGTGCACTTGCAGCATCAGCATAAAGACGAATAGCGGTGTTCATCACCTGTGGATGATCAGAGCGAGTCTTTTTACCAATCACAAGCTGCTTAAGACGGGAGAGACTTCTGAAGGGATCGATAATAACTCGTGCGATATCAGTATCACGACGTAAATACAGCTGTCCTTCAGTGATATATCCTGTATTATCAGGAATAGCATGGGTAATATCACCACCAGAAAGTGTCGTCACTGCGATAATGGTAATCGATCCGCCATCAGGTAACTGGGCTGCCTTTTCGTAAATTCTTGCCAAATCACTGTACAGAGATCCGGGCATACTGTCTTTTGAAGGAATCTGATCCATACGGTTTGACACAATCGACAGGGCATCTGCATAGAGTGTCATATCGGTCAAAAGCACCAGTACATTTGCATTCTTTGTTGTTGCAAAGTGTTCTGCAGCACTAAGACACATATCCGGAATCAGAAGACGTTCAACCGGTGGACTCTCTGTGGTGTTAATAAAAGCGGTAATACGATCCAGTGCACCGGCATTATCAAAAAGAGTTTTGTAGTAAAGATAGTCGTCATTTGACAATCCCATACCACCCAGAATAATAGCATCAGCTTTTGCTCTGAGTGCCACATCTGCCATAACCGCATTGAAGGGCTGGTCAGGATCAGCGAAGAAAGGTATTTTCTGTCCCGAAACCAGTGTGTTGTTAAGGTCGATCCCAGCAATACCGGTAGCGATAAGCTCCGAAGGTTGTTTTCTTCTAACCGGGTTCACCGAAGGACCACCAATTTCGATCTCTTTACCCTCGATATCCGGTCCACCATCAATGGGCTCACCATAGGCATTGAAAAAACGTCCCTTCAACTCATCGGAGACTTTTAGTGTTGGTGGCTTTCCAAGGAAAACCACCTCTGCATTGGTCGCGATACCCTGAGTCCCCGGAAAAATCTGCAGAGTAATTTTATTGCCGGAAATCTTAACTACCTGCGCAGGCCTTCCGTCAACCGTCGCCATTTCGTCATTCGCAACACCTTCAGCTTCCACTGTACATGTTGCTTTCGTAACATTTTCAATATGAGTATAAATTTTCTGAAAAGCTTTTGTTTTCATCTGCTATATCCTCTTTTAGTGCCCTGTAGCATTTTTAGGCCTGGGCGATTGATTCAGATATTCTCTGAGCCAACAGATTATCCACCTGCTGTTCAAGTTCATTGAAATCATCACTCTGAAACTCTTTATAATTCATCTGACGCAGTAGGTTTATGACTCTCTTAAAATAGATACCAATTTCCTCAAAAGAATCGAAATTAAACTCTGCGTCACAAATTCCCAGCACCTTATTAACCATGTACTGCTGACGCTTCAGTGATGTTGAAGCATCAACCCGATCAAATGCATCCTGCTGTAAAATCACAAAATCGATTACTTCAGACTTATTGAACACGATATGGTATTCAAGTGGTACACCATCATCACCAAGAATATTAATCTGGTCGTTAGCTTCCTTACCTCTGAGCAAAATATCTTTAAGCTGTAATACCTTATCAACCCAACCCTGCTCAACAGTTTTGTCCAGATACTCAACAACCTCGTTATATTCAATGTACTTTGAATAACTGTCGATCGGATCAACCGCAGGATACCTCTTACTGTCTGCCCGACCCTGTGATAGGGCGTAAAAACATCTTGCCGCTTTTTTAGTAGATTCGGTCACCGGCTCTTTAAGGTTACCACCTGCAGGACTAACCGTACCAACAAAGGTTATCGATCCCGATTGCCCGTTATTGAGATAAACATACCCGGCTCTTGAATAGAAGTTTGCAATAATAGCAGGTAAATCCATAGGGAACGCATCAGGACCAGGGAGCTCTTCCATACGGTTTGACATCTCTCTTAGAGCCTGCGCCCATCTTGATGTAGAGTCAGCCAGGAGGAGCACTTTGAGCCCCATCATACGGTAGTACTCTGCGATTGTCATACCGGTATATACACTTGCTTCACGAGCTGCAACCGGCATATTGGAAGTATTACAAATAATAATAGTACGTTCAATGAGCTTACGTCCGGTACGCGGATCATCGAGTTCAGGGAACTCGGTAAAGATGTCAACCACCTCGTTAGCACGTTCACCACAGGCAACTACGATAATAAGATCCGCTTCGGCGTATTTTGAAAGAGCATGCTGAAGCACGGTCTTTCCACAACCAAACGGACCAGGAATAAACCCGGTTCCACCCTCGGTAATTGGATTCAGTGTATCAATTGCGCGGATACCGGTTTCCATTATTTTGAAAGGACGAGGTTTGTTCTTGTATCCTTTAACCTCAACCTTAACAGGCCATTTCATGGTCATGGTAAGCGTGTGTTCTGTACCATCAGAGTCCTCAACTACAGCCATAGTTTCATGAGCGGTATAATCACCCTCACCTACTATAGATTTAATTTTGTATGTGCCCTTAAAGTTGAAAGGAACCATTATTTTATGATCAATCCAGCCTTCCTTTACATTACCAATCCAGTCAGAGGCCTGTACCACATCACCCTGCTTTACCAGTGGAGTGAAATGCCACTTGGTTTCTGCGCTTAGTGCCGGAGTGTACTCTCCTCTTTTAAGGAAAACTCCCTCCATGGTATCCAGATCATTTTGCAGTCCATCGTAGTTTCTGGACAACATTCCGGGCCCCAGATTCACTTCCAGCATATGACCGGTAAACTCGACAAGACACCCTACATAGAGACCGCGGGTGCTTTCGAATACCTGAACATATGCGTTCTTGCCGCTAATTTTGATCACCTCGGCCATCAATTTGGTTCCTTTAAGATCAATATAACAGATCTCATTCTGGGCTATCGGGCCGTCAACTTCGATAGTGACCAGATTGGCGATAATTCCAGTCACTTTTCCCTTGGTGCTCATCGTTTTCCTCCACGATATATGATAATTAATTAACTCTCAATGAATAACTTTAAAATCCCGCAGGAACAGTAAAACTATTCTTAAGCTTCTCAACAAGACTGTCCAGCTTAAGCCTACCGGTTTTAACATCGAGTTTCATCCAGCGCTCAACAATCATAAGTCTGATTGTAAATGCCGCAATGGTCTCTATACCGAAATACGATAACCCCACAAGCTCTTCAGCCATATCCCATTTAAGCTGATCAATCTCTTTTTCGAAAGTAACCAGCTCTCCTTTGCTCGAAGAAAGGAGCCGCTCGATCCAGGGCAGGGCCGAGGAAAGACCAAAATCACTTGCAGAACTGCGAAGAATCGCTTCAGTAATTTCGTTTTTACCAATAATGGTTGATTTTAGTGCTCCGTCGCGACCATTACCTAACGCCTCGATGTGCCCCAGACCCTTACGACAGTTAATAGCTGAAAGGATATTACGCAGGTTCAAATCAAATATGAACCATTCTCTTACATATTCACTTTCATGAGTTAACATTTCCTCGTAAAAAAGCCAATTGAGCTGATCGGCCGGAGTCAGATCACCAAATAATTGCTTCTTCTCCTTATAGGATTTCAGGAAAACCTGCATATAGTCATCGAGGTTCTCCGGAGAGCGCAATGCTGAATTTATCTCCTCTTTTGAGTAGTTTCCCCTTGGATCAAATTCCTTCTTCTGGGAAACAAGAGCCGAGATCAGGTTTGCGTTATCGACAGGAAGCCGTAGTGCTCTCAGGACTTCAAAATCTTTGTCGTCAAGTTCTTCCATGGCCTCTTCCATAAAAGCGTTGAATGCAACTACATTCTTGCTCTCATCAACAATAAGGTCAGGAAGACCTGAAACGAAATAATAATAGTTCCTGGCCATGATTACTCCCCAAAGAGGAAAGCACGTGTTCTGGGTCTTAGATATTCCTTAAAAAATTCCTTAAAATCTTCATCGGTCAGACTAATTTTGAAAGCTCCATCTGCAGGGCCTATACGAAAACCTGATTTGATTGCCTTAGAAAATGAGATTTCAAGGCCTTTTGAGAGCAGGTCTGATGCGCTCTTTTTCAAGTTTTTCTCAAGCTCCTCTTTATTCTGCTCAGGAAGCAATACTTCAAGATCAGGGGCTTCTCCTGTGGATGTTTTCCAGTTACTTATCACCGTAGCGATATACTCTTTCAACACAGCCGGATCGGAGAGTGTTTTAGTTGTAGCCTCATCAAGCACCTTTGCATTGATGAGCGTGGCGATCTGATTTTTGATTGAAGCGATTGCCTGAGAACCGGAAAGTTTGAGTTCAGATTCGGTATTGCGCTTAAGCTCTTCGGCTTTTTTCTTTGCATCGGCAATAATCTTTTCAGCTTCTCTTTTGGCCTCTGTGACTATTCCTGAAGCCTTTTCCTCAGCTTCTTTAACAACCTGCTGGGCCTTCTCCTCACCCTTTTCTACACCTTCCTGATAAATCTTCTCGGTCAGTTCCTGGATTTTCTGTTCCATTTACATTCCCCTGACAAATTGTATATGGTGAATAATATAAGCTTCCTTCATTTGCTGTTTAAACGCATTCGAGGCCATTTTAAGCGGTTCAACACTGCCAAAAATAGAAATCTAATATACAACCTTTTATGATTCTACGCAATGAAATTAAAACCACTAAAAACAATTGTTCAATTCTTTAATAAATTTCAACTGAAATTTATTAAAAACTTTGGTAATTGAGCGGGTAGCTTCTGGTTCAAATCATCGCTTCTGGTTACAGAAAATGTTTTATTTAACGCTTTTTTTTCTTTTCCTGTATTCCCAAAAATGATTAATTTATAAAAAGCCTCACTATTTTTTTCTTTCCCAAAAAAAACAAATTAACAGTATTTTTAGCGAAAGGAGCTCATATGCCTTGCAGAAAAACTTCTCTGGCCTTCCTTTCAGTCATCTTTTTTGTTTTAATTCATTTAAGCTGCGGTCAAAACCCGGTGGATCCACCTCAGGACGCCAGCGGCTCTCTTGAGGTTCGCGCCTTAATCAACAATAATACTTCAAAGCTCGCCAAAACAGTTGCAACCACATTCAACACCATAAATGTGGTAGTAACCGGAAACGATTTCGATACACTTCGATGTACTATTTATGCAGACCCCTTTCGCCCCTCCATAACCGACACCGTGCGCGGTATTCCTCCAGGCACCAATCGTACCGTCCAGGTGTGGACTTCAAACGCCGAGGGGGAAACTATCCACATTGATTCGGAGCCACTACACACCATCCGTATCGACAGGGGGATTACTACCCGGCTTGATGTAAACCTCATTCCTGTGAAGGGTTCAATTTTTCTTCAGCTCACTGACATTCCCGGTGATGTTGACACCATCGTTGCGGTATTTGCTTCCGATGAGCGAATATGGGAAGTAAGACAGGGTGCATCAGGAAAATTTTACCTTAGCCTGGACAATATACCACACGAAACAGAAGGTTTTTTTAGTGTCATAGCTCTGGGGGCTGGCTCTACGGGGGACACCCTGTTTATTTCTGAGCAAGAGCTTTTTTTCGATGCTCGTTCAGCGCAGCAAATTCAGCTTGAGTTTTCAACTGTAACCGGCTCAATTGAACTGGTATTTGAAATAGAGCAACCCGGCTCTGTTCTCTCCTCAGGCACCTTTTCACCAATGGCCCCCGAAAGCGGTGAACTAATTATAACAGAGATTATGTATGCTGTAACCGATTCGGAATATGTAGAACTGTTCAACCCCTCTCCTGACACTCCCTTCAATGGTGATCTTATTATTCAGATCGATAAAGGTACAGAGCGGGTGTATGAAGATATAACCATTGCACCTCAATCTTACTTTGTAATTGGAGCCAGGGAGATGCCATGGGCAGACATCTGGCATGAAACCGCAAGCGCATTACGGTTAGTGAGAACCGGAAACTGGATAACTTTAAAGAAAACCGACGGGACAGTAATGGACCGGGTTGTTTTCAGCCCCCAAACAGCGGGTCTTCAGTGGCCACCGGTATCGGATAAAAAATCGATAGAGCTTAAGCGGGAGTATTATGATGTGTCTTCAAATAATCATGGGCGATACTGGAAAGTATCAACCACCCCTATTGAAGGCACAGGTATGTACGGTACTCCCGGCTACTAAGCCTGTTTGCTGGAAGTTGCTTTCGGCTTCCAGCCAATTTCCTCCCTTAAATGGAACAGGTTTTGCTCCTATAAGCGTTTAAATATTCAAAGGGAGGCTATCTATGAAACATGTTCTCATACTTTTACTTCTTCTGTGCTCACAGGCTTCTGCTATTCAGGGGTTGTTTATATCTGAATTCACTTATGAATATGGATTTTTAGGGGTGATAAGCCATATCGCTCAGTTTAGTGAAGATGGTACCGAAATAGATTACAGAGATGAAGGAGCTCAGGATATACTGTTCCCCTTTTCACGTATCCAGGTTGCAGTCAGCACGCATCCTCACCGGTTCTTTTTGCTGTACCAACCACTTGAAATCACCACTGTGGAAAATGCCCAGAGGGACCTCTTAATCGATGAAGAAGTGTTTGAAGAAAATACGCCCATACGATTTAAATACAGTTTCCCATTTTATCGTGCTGGCTACACCTATTCCTTTACCGACCCCTTCAGCAGATTTCAATTTGCCGCTGGCGGTGCGCTACAAATACGTAATGCAAATATCAGTTTTACCTCGTTGGATGGTAATCAGCTCAGAACCAACAGAGATGTTGGCCTGGTACCTCTTTTGAGAATCATCTCCTCATGGCGAATCAATCCCGATTGGTTACTGCAAACAGAGATAGATGGAATTTATGCACCGGTACGATACCTTAATTTAAGTGATACAGATGTAGAAGGAGCTTTTATTGATGCAAATCTCAGAGCTATTTACGCCGGTGCTGGATTTGTCTCAGTATATTCAAATATACGATACCTTGCAGGTGGAGCAGAGGGGACCTCTGATCCCAACGGGCCCGGGGATGGTTTTGTTCGCAACTGGCTTCAGTTTTTAACATTATCGCTGGGCCTTTCACTATCTATTTAGAGGCTTTGCTGCTCAGGGTTTAAAAGTAGTTATCCTGTGATTAGCAAAGAAAGAGAATACCTCACAATTTTAACTTGTGATTTATCGTTAATACTAGAGGGACAGTAAGAATTTTAGAGTAAAAGAGTAAAAATTTAGTAATACGGGCTTAGTACTTGCTTGTTTAATAATTCAAACAGGTACAGGGGGTGGAAGTTATGTTACAGGAAAAAGAAAAGCGACAGCAATTACTTAACTTTTTAGACAACAGGGCGTTTGATCCCATACTTGAGGCAATACCCGAGCATTACTCCAGTGATAAGGACAGAAAAATGCTTGAAGATGTACAGGAGATTACCAGATACGAAAAAGATATGTTCCATTTTCAGCTTACAACAGCTCAGCAAATAAAAGATCAGTTTATAAGAGAGATGACCCGAGACAACAGTGGCAGAATCTCAAGAGAACTTGAGGATCTTGAGTTACCCAGGTTTCAGGAGATAAAGTCACAGTTTTTAAACCTTTGTAATGAGCTTAAGATTTAGATCAAGTCTAGATCAGGACACTGAACGGTTGCTGTAATTATGACAATAGATTGCACTCGATACTCTAAATCTCTTACAAGGAAGTGTTAGTTTAGACTGGAGGTGCAAACATGGCTAAGGCTGTTTCAAAGAAAACCACAGACCATAGTGAGATAAAACAGTGGGTATTGGAACACGGTGGAAAACCGGTAAAGGTAAAGGGCACCGGTAACCAAAACGACCCCGGAGTACTACGGATAGATTTTCCGGGTGGAGCTGGAGAGGAAACATTTGAAGTTATCTCATGGGAGGATTGGTTTGAAAAGTTCGATAGTAGTGATCTTGCATTTTTATATCAGGAACGAAAAAAAAGTGGTGAAGACAGTACCTTTTTCAAACTGGTAAAACGGTAAGCTGTTCTTTATTAAAAGAGGGGTAATGTATGGCTACTGTAGAAATAAATCAAGCTCAAACAGAGGTTCTTCTGGAAGTGCTTGAAAGCACACTTTCAGAGCTAAGAATGGAGATATCACATACCGACAGTCCTTTTTACAAGGACAAATTAAGAGATAGAAAAGAGGAACTGATTGCCCTGTTAGACAAGTTTAAGGCACTAAAAGAGAAATAGCACAAAGTAGTGATTTTACGGGGAGGGGGATGTCCGGAAGTGAGGACTTCTGGTGGTGTCGCTTAGAGTTTTAAAGCGTTTTTTGGTACACTTTCCAGGTGCTTTCAATAAGGGATTGTGTATCGCTGTTAAGAGCTTTCCACCCAAGCAGTGAGGAAGCCATTTTTGATGAAGCTACCACACGGGCCGGGTCCCCGGCTCTACGCCCTACCACCCGAGCAGGTACGGCTTTTCCTGTAACCTGCCTGGCCATTTCAACCATCTCAAGTACACTAATCCCATTTTCACTACCCAGATTGATTTTGATATTGGTTGAATTTTGTGCTATATAATTAAGAGCCATTAAGTGAGCTTTAGCTAAATCGGTAACATGGATGTAATCACGAATACCCGTGCCATCGGGAGTATCGTAATCATCACCAAAAATGTCTATTCTCTCTTTTTTACCAACAGCAACTTCCATAACTGCAGGAAGCAAATTAGCAGGATTACGTTCAAGACCATATATCCTACCTTGCAAATCATATCCAGCGGCATTAAAATATCTAAGCGCAGCAAAATTGATGGGTTTTAGCCTACTGTACCAATCGAGGAAACGTTCTATTTCAAGCTTGGTAAAGCCATAGTAGTTTTCGGGTGCACAGGGATGGTTCTCATCAATAGGCAAATACTTTGGTTCACCATAAATAGCAGCAGATGATGAGAAAACAACGTTCTTTGTACCACATTCAGTACAGACATTAAGCAGATTAAGTGTTCCTGATATGTTGTTAAGAGAGTACTTCTGGGGCACAACCATGGACTCTCCGGCAGCTTTTAATGCTGCAAGATGAACGACTGCATCATATCCCGTTTGCATAACATTGAGCAGTGCAGGGTAATCAAGAATGTCACCTCGAAAAAAAGTCGCCTCAGGAAAAAGGTTTTCCTTGCACCCGGTGGAGAGGTTATCGTACACACTTACCGAGTGTCCATCATCGAGAAGGCAACGGGTCACGTGACTCCCAATATACCCAGCCCCACCAACTACAAGTACTTTCATACGTTTTTCCTATTTTTTAGATTTAAGCGCAGCCATCAGTGCAGCCCCGAACTCTGTTGAGCTTTTGGATTCCTTTTTAGTTTCTTTTTTTTGCTTCTGAAGGAATTTCTTTGTTTCCTCTGTTTCTTTTTTGTCATCAGAAACACCCATCGACAGAGATATTCTTCGGTTTTCAAGGTCAATGCCTTCAACATGAACGGTAACCGAATCACCTTCTTTTAGACTATCCCTTTTATCCGCTACTATATTCTGGAATACCAAAAGCCCTGTTACGCCTTCAAAGATATCGATAAAGTAGCCAAACTTAGCCTTTTTAGCAACGGTTCCTGCAACATCTGTACCAATAGCGATTTTCTCTTCTAAGCCATTCCATGGATCTTCACTCAAATCTTTGAGACTTAAAGAGATCGTTTTCTTACTCTCATCTATACTTAAAACGGTTACACGCACATTCTGATCCTCTTTCACCATTTCAGATGGATGGTGAACCCTTCTGCCCCAGGCCATTTCTGATACATGTACCAATCCCTCAACCCCTGGCAGCACTTCCACAAAGGCTCCAAAGTCAGCCAAACGGGTCACTTTCCCATCCAGAGTCTGTCCAATGGAGATTTTGGTAGAAATATCTGTCCAGGGATTATCAAATACCTGTTTTATTGAAAGCGATATTTTTGAGTTGCGCAGAGGAGATTTTTCCTCCACCTTCAAAATAACAAACTCAACCTCCTGGCCAATTTCAAAGGATTCTGAGAGGTTTTGAGCCCTTTCCCAGGAGACCTCCGAGATATGCACAAGGCCTTCCAAATCACCAATCTGCACAAACAGTCCAAAATCAGCGACTTTTGATATTTTCCCTTTAAGTACAGTTTTCGCCTCTGCAGCTTCTTTTAATTTTTCAAGCTCCTTTTTGAGGCCCGACTCCAACAATGGGATGCGGGTTAGAACAATGTTTCGCCCACCCTCAGTGATACGGGAGATTACAAAATCGTACGTTTTGCCCAGAAATGTATTAACATCCTGAGTGAATTTTATATCAATCTGGGAAACCGGACAGAATGCCCTGTGCCCCATCACCTTTACATTCAAACCACCTTTATTTACTCCGGTAACTTTACCCTGTACTGGAATCTTTTTGTCACAGGCATCTCTGAGTTCCTCAATATCTGCTGTGTGGGCGCTCATACTTTTGCTGATAAGTGTTTCATCACCTTTGTTGGAAACTATATAGCCCTCTACTGTATCACCCTCTTTAACACTTACCTGCTCCGCACCGCCCAATTCAGAAATTTTTATCATAGCCTCATTTTTTGCCCCTATTTCGACAAAAACATATTCAGAGCCGATTCTGCTTACTGTTCCTTTTACTTTGGATCCCGGAGAAAAACTTTTAACACTTGTGTCTGTTTTCTCTATCATTTCCATAAGCTGCTCAGATGCCTTATCAACACCCTTTTCTTCATCAAAAAAATCATCGTAATCCTTATCAAACATAGCTTTTCCTCCGGAATGTGCAAAATAACACTTCTATATAGTGTTTCAAAATAGCTAATTGGCAGTATTATATCAAAACAGATAATTATTTGTTGGGGATATCGGAAATATTTTATTCAGAGGTAATTTTCTCCGGTAACCCTGAATTAAACCAAAGCTACCGGAAATTTAACCAAATATCTGTAGTCCTATTCCATTGACCTTACTACCCTGAATCCCAACCTGTTGTCCCTGGACGAGGGGTTCATCATATATCTGAAGGTAGAGCGAATGTTATCCCTGGAATTTGAATAACTACCCCCTCTGTATGTCCGTTCTGTTCTACGCGAAGTTCTTGGGGAGAAGTGGTCGATAACCATCTCTCCACCAGCATATGAGATATAATAATTCTGACACCATTCTCCAACATTTCCGTTCATATCATAGAGACCAAAAGGATTTGCAAAGCGATGGCCTACCGGCTGGGTTCTGTTGTTACTGTTTTCTGAAAACCATACATACTTTGCAATATCTTCATCTCCCCAGAAGGTAACAGTAGCCGCTTCACCCCTGGATGCATATTCCCACTCTACTTCTGTAGGTAGTCGGTAAACATCGGTTAAATGATAGTTTATCTGCAAACCACCCACCTCAGTAACATTATCACCCACCCTGGTAAGAGAAGAATAGGTATAAAAGGTATCAAGCCCTTCAGCTTTGCTAAGCTCATTGCAATAAAGCATGGCATCATACCAGGTGACATTCTCTACCGGGTTGCTGGGAAGGTCTTTAAAAAATGAGGGATTAAAGCCCATTAGCTCCTCAAACTGCTCCTGTCTCACCGGTGTTCTGCTTATTTTGTAATCCATCAGGTTATTAACAGTGAAAACCGGCCTCTCCATTGAACCCCCATCAGCATAACCGATGGTAATAGTTTTACCTTCAGATTCAATAAGAACCATATCGGATTTGTCACCATATGCGACACATTCAACCGCCACTCCCTGTGCAAAGGGATCGTTTGTTTCGGCCTTTTCTATAAAATAACCGGCCTTTGTCACGAAAATGGTATCAGGAAAAACTAACTCTAAATTGGCTTTTCTTGGATTAGGGGGTGAGTAGACAGAGCTCTTAAAAGCTGGGGAATAATACGATCCCGATGAAATAACAGGAAGAGTGTAATTAGCTGATGCTGTTTGCAGGTGAAAAATATAGAAACCGGATGACAACACAGGTGCTTGAATGCTCTTAACACCCTTAGCCATTTCACCCCTAAACAGTTCATTAACTTTTTTGCCCCTGAGATCTAAAATTCTTAAAGTGATATTTTGTTTCTCAGAAATGCTTACATCAATGAAATTACCCTTAGTGATAGTAAAAACCGGATCTGAATACGCTCCTTTAAGACTGCGATTAACCGATGTCTCTTCAACATAGGAGAGCTGAAATTCCCCTTCTTCATTGGTTATGGCAGAGATAGTATTATTAATAAGTTGTACAGTTGCTCCAACAAGCGGCCTGCCACTATTCTTATCCATTACAGATCCCGTTATATCGACCTGCATATCTTCAGAATACAAATTACAAAAAAACAGAAGAAGTAAAACTGCTATAAAGATTAACCGATCAGCCATGATACTAACCTCCTGCATGCAGTTATGGTAGAAGTGCACCCCTAAACCGGGAGACTGCTAAAGGGCCAATCAGCCCTCTTATCAATAATTTACTAAAATTTGAGACCTTTGCATAGTATTTAGCCTCTTTTTATTTGCTCTACTGGTATGTTTTATGAAAACACACCAGTAGGGGTCTACTTTAGCGACCAAAGGAGGTTAGAAGCAAAATAGTTTGCTATTTTACTTACAGTTCATAAAGTTCGTCATCGGAAAGAATTCTGTAACCATTCTTTTCCACTATAGTTTTGGCAAACTGGTAATCCTTAACTTCAATACACAGAACCGCTTCTTTACTCGATTCAATAACAAAGCCATAGGCATCGATGATATTTACATTCACCCCGGAAAGTGTTTCTGTGAGCTGGTACAAGCTTCCGGGTGTATCGCCAAAAGATACCGCCAGGACTTTTTTCAAAGCACAGGCAAACCCTTCTTCTGATAGCAAAAGATGGGCCTTACGAGGATCGGAAACGAGGATCTTTACAATGCCATAGTTCTCCCGATCAGCTATGACAATTGCTCTCATATTAATATTATTTTCACCCAGAATACGGGTTATTCTGTTTAACCGTCCCGGTTTATTTTCCACAAAAACATTAATCTGCTCAGCCATAAAACCCTTTCCTTTGTTACTAACCATTTATCTTCATAAACAGCATTCAGGAGTCAAATCTTTCATCAAAAACACGCTTTGCTTTACCTTCAGATACGGGTAAGCCTCCAGGTTCATGTAATTCTATAACAGGATTTATAGTGATAGAGGCCTTCAGCCTTTCGCTTATTTTTCTTTTCAATGCATCCAATTGAGAAATATCACCTGTAAAAAGTTTAGAGTAAATTTCGGTTTTTAGTGTTAACCGGTCCAGTTGCCCCTGCTTTTTTACCAAAATCTGATAATTAGTACCAACTTCCGGTACACCCATTATGACCTCTTCAATCTGGGAGGGGAACACATTTACCCCATTAATTATAAGCATATCGTCAGAACGTCCCTTAATCCTTGCTATCCTTCTATGCGTTCTGCCACACTTACACATACCGCCATGAATATAGGAGAGATCACGAGTTCGGTATCGAAGAAGAGGGGTAGCTTCACGCCTCAGTGTAGTGAAAACAATTTCACCCTCCTGCTGTTCACCTAAAACTTCCATACTTAAAGGATCAATAATTTCCATAAGAAACGAATCTTCCCAAACGTGCATTCCATCCTGATAAACGCACTCAAATGCTACACCAGGCCCATTCATCTCAGAAAGGCCATAGGAGTTATACGCCTTAATTTGGAGCAGCTCCTGTACTTTCAGTCGCGTTTCTTCTGAATACGGCTCTGCACCCATAAAAGCTTTTTTAACCTTAAGCTCAGCCCTGTCTACCCCACAACATTCAAGCTGTGATGTTAAATGAAGCAGATAGCTTGGTGTTGCATGAACAACGGTTGTACCGAAATCCCGCATAAGGGACAACTGACGCCTGGTATTTCCTGAACTTGAGGGTATAACAAGAGCCCCCACTCTTTCAGCTCCATAATGAAACCCTAATCCCCCGGTAAAAAGCCCATAACTGGCCATATTCTGGAAAACATCACCCTGACCAACATCACACATAACAAAACAGCGTGCCATGAGGTCGGTCCAGGTATCTATGTCGTTTCTGGAATGATAAATAACCGTTGGTATACCTGTTGTTCCACTTGAAGTGTGAAGACGAATGCTGTCCTTGATGTCACAGGAGAGTAATCCAAAGGGGTATGCCTCTCTAAGGTCATCCTTTGTGGTATACGGGATACGTTTGATATCCTCGAGTGTTTTTATTTCACTGCCCGATTTTATGCCAACTTTCCCTAATCTGCGCCTGTAAAAAGGAGTTTTAAGTGCTCTGTCGACAGTATCCCTAAGAAGCTTTAGTTGTAGCTCTTCAAGAGCCTCTCTCTGAATAGTTTCCTTTTCTTTGTTCCAGTATTTAACATCCATCATTTGAATCCCGGTTAAAAAAATCAATTACAGCTTAAAAAAAAAGCAGTGCCGTTAATTAGACAGCACTGCGTAATACAAATCGCTAAGCGTATTTAAACTCAATATTGCTGAGTAGTGATTTCAAAGAAAGCCTGTGGATGCTCACAACACGGACACTTAGTCGGAGCTGCAAGCCCTTCATGAATGTGGCCACATTCTCTGCACTTCCACTTTACCGAGGTTTGCCTGTTAAAAAAGGCTCCCTGCTCCACCAGATCAGCCAACTGCAAGTAGCGTTCTTCATGATGTTTTTCGACAGCGGAGATCAATGAAAACTGTGTGGCGATTTTTGGAAAGCCCTCTTCCTTTGCTATACGTGCAAATTCAGGGTAGAGAATTGTATGCTCTTCATTTTCTCCTGCTGCAGCAGCTTTGAGGTTCTCAACTGTGCTCCCAATCACCCCTGCAGGATAAGTTGCTGTGATCTCAACCGCTCCACCTTCCAGCAAACGGAAAAACCGTTTAGCATGCTGACGTTCGTTTTCCGCTGTTTCGGTAAATATAGATGCTATCAGCTCATACCCCTCTTTTTTAGCCACTTTTGCGGCAAAAAGATAACGATTACGAGCCTGTGATTCCCCTGCAAATGAAGCAAGAAGATTTTTCTCGGTTTTACTTCCCTTAATAGTCATAACCCCTCCTTAGTGATAAAAAAACGGACCGGGAATCAATAAAACTAAGTTTTCTGATGTTTTATTTTCAAGTAGTACGCTCTTTTTTTTGTTATCTCCAGTGGCTTTAAACTATTTATACTATTTAAACGAATACCGGAAAGGCCGCTTTAGTTTCATTGGGTAATTACAATGTTGTAGATTTATATGTGCATGGAAGTAATTAAAACGGTTTAGCTCAAGAGATAACGAATTAAATTATGGTTGCCCCATTACAAAATAGCCTAAAACAGCAAGTTATCGTCTCTATCCGTAACTTAACTGTGAAATACGGAGAGCGAACGGTACTGAACAGGATTAACACCGCGTTTTTTGATTCCGAAATCAGGGTTATTCTTGGAACCAGTGGATGTGGTAAGACCACTCTTTTAAAATCCATAATCGGGCTGCTAAACATTCACTCCGGAACAGTAACGATTTTTGGTCATGAGCTTGGGGATCCTGAAGAAGTTGAAAGTGCTAAATTACTCAGAAAAATCGGAGTTCTCTTCCAAAACGGGGCATTGCTTGGCTCCTTGAGTGTAGAGGAAAATATTGCGTTACCGCTTCAAATGCACACATCATTGCCCGAAAAACTTATTAAGGAGATGGTTCGTTTTAAACTCTCGCAGGTAGATCTGCCCCATGCAGCCAGACTTTACCCCGGTGAGCTCTCCGGAGGGATGAGAAAAAGAGCCGCTCTTGCCAGAGCACTTATACTCGATCCACCACTTTTGTTTTGCGATGAACCCTCTGCAGGGCTTGATCCTGTTACAAGCGCCGGACTCGACGAGCTGCTTTTAAAGTTGCGCTCAACTCTTGGCATTACCATCGTTGTTGTTACTCACGAGCTATTTTCTATTGAAACTATTGCAGATAAAATTCTTTTTTTAAATGAAGGAAAAGTGCTTTTTGATGGTAAGCTGGATGATGCCCGAAAGATCACAGAAGGGCCCATCAACCGCTTTTTCTGTCGTCAGGAGTCCAACAGCAACACCAGTGAAGCAAAGAAAGAGCGATTTAACCTGGAGTATGATTCATGAGTATTTCTGTTTCCCAGAAAGCGAGACTGGGGGTGTTTGTTGTTATTGGCAGCATAGTTTTGAGCCTGCTTATAGCTGTTCCCCTTGGTTTTCGTTTCAGAGATAAGCAAAAAACATATATAGCCTATTTTAGCGGTGAAACTCTCAGCGGCCTGGAACAGGGAGCTGTGGTAAAATTCAATGGTGTACCCATCGGAAATGTTAACAGCATTGCCTACCTGCCACACGATTTAAGCAGTGTTAAGGTTACACTTAGAATCAACAGCGATTTTCCAGTGAAAGTGGACATGTACGCAACTACCGGATCTTTAGGAATAACAGGGCTTAAGTATATTGAAATTTCAGGCGGCAGCAATGAATCCGAGTTACTTAAAGAGGGAGCAGAATTACCTACCAGAGTCTCTATGATGGGATCGATAACCGGAAGAGCTGAATCGATAGCAGAGAGGATCGAATTGTTACTTGCACAGCTCAATCAATTTGCTGATCCAGACAGAGAGGATGGCATAAACAGCATTGTAGAAAACCTTAGCCATATGTCTGGTGATGCACGTGAGTTCTTTAATGATGACTTCAAAGGTTTCTTTGAAACCTTAACTCCGGGAATACAGAGAATGTCAGAATCTTCTGAAGAGGTTATTGAAAAAGTTGGTGCCATCGCCGACAACATAGAAATGATGACCAACACACTAAATGAAAGCTTTCGGGCTGAACAATTTAACTCTATACTTACAAGAGTTGATTCCACCGCAGCTTCGATGACGCAGTTAAGTGATAATCTTTCTATGATGATACTACAAACGCGGGAAGACTTTTCCGTAAGCATGGAAAACATCCGCCGGGCTTCAGAAAATGCTAACCAATTAACACGAATGCTCTCAGAAAATCCATCCCTTCTTTTGCGGGGTGAAGGCAGGGAAAGGGAGATCAGATGATAAAAAACGTATTGGCAATTGTTAGATTTGTTGTACCCTTGATAGCACTAATCCACTTAAGTTGTGCCAGGGTGCCATTAAAACATTATTATACGCTTAACTACACGCCAAACCCTATGCCGCAAAGGATTCTCCAGGAACCCTATCCTTATATAATAAGACTCCGAGAGTTTAGTATTGAAGAAGCATACAACAGGCCCCAGATAGTCTACAGGCTCAGTCCCTTTGAACTTCAATACTACGTTTACAGAGTCTGGGCTGTGAGGCCAACAAGAATGATTACCGACCTGGTTTTCAAACATCTGACAAGCACCAATCTTGTTTCATCAGTAGTGAGAAGATTTGATGAAGGCCGACGTCCTGATTATGAACTCTCTGGTATGATTGAAGCGCTTGAAGAATATGACAGTGAAGACATTAGTTTTGCCCATCTGGCATTGCGAATCGAACTCACCCGCCTCAGTGATGGAGCAAATATTTACAATCGTCACTTTGACCTACGAAAGCGAGTGTATCAGCAGGAGCCCAAATTTGTAGTCAGAGAACTCTCCTCTATTATGGAATATATAATGACACAAGCACTTCAGGACATTGATAAAAGGTTGGCCAGGGAACTTGGTTTGGATGAAGGAAAAATACAGGATATAACCGAAACTTCATCACGCTTTTAACTCAACCGGACTTGTTATGGAGATTATATGAAGAGTAACACCGTGCTGTTTTTTTCAGTTTTGCTGCTTTTAACCTTTGCTGTAACGATTTTAGCAGAACTGCCAGGTGAAGAATTAACACAAGAACATCTTGACCAAATCTTCCAGCAGCATTATACAGAGCCAACGGGTTCTTCATTACAAAAGCTGCAACCTCTCAGAGGTGACTCATGGCTCGAAGAAGCCATGAAAACCTGGGAAGCACCACCTCTATCCACTCAACAGGCTTCTGATAACACACTGATACCTTTTGGAAAAGGGGGCGTGTTTATCCCCCGTTTCACAGAAACCAGCTTTGAACCCGACCTTGAAATCTATAGCAGCGACAGGGAGTATATACTCTCAGGAGAAACCGGAAAAACGTATGCGCTCGAACCCGGTGAATACAGAGTTGTTCTTGGAAGCGGCTCTCACCGCCAAAGAATCACAAAAGATGTAACGGTTGAGGAAGACCGCACTGTGGCGCTAATGCCCAAATGGTCAGGTCTGATCATTGATGTAGTCGATGAAAACGGACAACCATTCAGAGGCGAATATGAGCTTGCCAGAATCGACCAGTTTGAACCCTATGGCAGAGGGTATGGAGCAAGCCCCGAAATGGGAGAAAGCGTGAGAACCTGGATTCTTGAACCAGGGATTTATAAGATTTTTGGTGTCGGTGAAGGATATCATACCCTTAGCAATTTTGTAACAGTCAGATTGGTACCCGGAGAATTGACCCGCTTTCTTCTTATTCAGGATAAGGCAACAAATGATATAAGAGGTGGTGGAATGGTGCAAATGGCTCAAACCAGCAGTATCACTCCCTCCTGGAGATATGGTGCAAATGTGGGGGGTAATGTTCATTTTGCCGCAGATATAAAACGAGATGTCGAGCCGTATACCAGAAACACCTCTCTTAACCTTAACCTCCTTTTTGACACATGGCTTGTGTACAGAAGAAAACCAGCCGACTGGAATACCCGTTTTAGAATTGAGCAGGGTTTTAATGTTTCTGATTGGGATATTACAGACATGACCAGTTACCCGGATAAAATGACTATTAACTCTCTTTTTATCTGGAGATTCCTGCCCTGGCTGGGCCCTTACAGCAGAATGGAGTTAGTCACAAGTTTTTTTCCTGAGCACATAAAGCGTGATGATGAAAAATGGTTTTCATTTGTTGACAGCGACAGTGTTTTTAACCCAGCCATTGGATTTGATAGTTCAAAAAGTTTTGAAGCACAACCGTCCTTTTCACCCACCACTTTTGATTTGGGAGCAGGTGTAAATGCCGATCTGGCTACTTTTAGGTATTTTGAATCAAAGTTAAGAGTAGGAGTAAGCAGCAAGTACTCAAGATATGCAGACCGTTACAGAAGATTTGAAAAAAGTAATATTAAATACAACGAAGGCGATTCTCTTGAATATGCTGAAAAAATCAGCAACAGCATAACTCTTCAGAAAGAGAAAAATGCGGACATCTTTGAATTTGGCCCACAATTCTCCCTTGGAGCAATGCTTCGTATAGGGCGTTATGCTACGGCTGAAGCAGAACTAAAGCTTTTTGCTCCTATAGCTCCGGTCCAGCGTTTCAGGAGTCCTGACTATGATTTTAGCTCTGTTTTAAGCTGGAGGCTTACCCGCTATCTGACACTTGATTACTTCTACCGCCGAACTCTCAAACAACCTGCAGATCTTGATATCCCCGATGACAATTCTTCACATGGTGTCTGGCTCAGGTTACACTTTTCAAGCAGATAGATTTGTGCACTGGTTTTATATGATACTTGCAAGAAACTCTACAGAATTAAAACCAGTACGCACATCCAAATGGTACCGACAATAGTCAACTAAAGCCCTGGTAATTCGAAGTGATTCAACAGGTGAATCAAACCCCTCTGTTGATAAGTCGATCTGTTCAAAGTACACAAGGACGGCACCGGGAAATACTGTTGTGCCATTTAAAGAACCGGCACAACCAGTACACACCATCGACCCCCGGGCAATATTCAAAACTGCAGCATCGTTCATTTTTAATGGTTTAAGGCAATACAAGCACTTTTCGGTTGCTATTTTAAATCCCAAATGCTCGGTAAACCGTGCAAAGAAATGCCAGAGCAACGGAAACACATACTTTTTATCTGTAGTGTTCAAAACATTTAAAAAGTCACTTAAAAGACCATAGGCGACCGGATTACTACCATATTGACTGCTTGATTTAAGTACAAGCTCCAAAGCCAGGTCCCGAATCACCGACTTAACGACATCTGCCCTTATTCCAGGAAAAAATTCTGCAACGGAAAGTGAACCGAGAGTATGGAGATCACGATTTTGTTTAAAATAGACCAGCGTCTCAATGATAAATCCCCTATCAAGGAAAATTGCATTCTTATCCCTACGCCTCACCCCCTTGGCTATACAATTAACAGATCCATGCTGTGGTGTGAGAACACGCAAAATGCAACTGGTTTCACGATAGGGAGTGAGAGAAAGTACTACGGCACTGCTTTTTTCAATACTCATTATCAATCACGAAAATCCAGTATCGACTCATCTTCTTCAGTGTTACGTTTAAATATGGAAGTCCAGTTCCATGCTTTAAGCCCTACAGGCTTTTGATCAATAACACTCTCTCCATTCAGCAAACCCGCTGACATGATTCTTTTTACTGCCACTTCAACCGGAATATCAAGATAGATAATGTCGTCTTCTGGATAATAAAGCAAAAAACCAGAAGTGGGATTGGGAGTAGTAGGGATAAAAACAGCAACAAGATCTTTTCCTACCAACTTAGCGAAATCAGCATTTTTACTTGAAGTCACAAAAGCGATGGTGTAGCAGTTTTCTTTTGGATACTCAATTAAGACAACTTTTTCAAAGAGTTTTTTATTCTGAAGCGACACTGCATCAACTACCTGCTGAACACCAAGATAGATCTTATTTAAAACCGGGATATTGGCCATCAGCGCATCGCCGGTATCAATTAATTTTTTCCCAAAGTAGTTTTTTGCAAGCAACCCTACGATATAGGCAAGAACTATGGTTACCGTTATCCCAAATCCGGTCCCCCATTCAACCCCAAGTACACTGGGAAGCGCAGAATCGATCCATACAAAAAGCTGAATTATTATCAACAACGTTACTAAAAGAGGGATTATGAGTAAAACACCTGCAATTACATTAGACCTGAACTGCTTTAATATCTCTTTAACTCTTAGGAAATCCATACCTGTTATTAATCCTCAACAAATTTATAAATTTTTTCATCTTCAGCCGACATCCCCAGTTTTTCCCGAGCAACCCGCTCAATATAGGCAGTGTCAGAAACAAGCTTGTCCCGTACCTCCTTTAATGAATCCAGAGATTCAATCGCTTCACTTATCTGCTCTGAGCGCCTTTTTATTTCCAGGTGTGTACGATAGACATCGATAAGCCCCTGATTACCAAAAACCAAAGCCGAGATTAGAGACAGCACAACCAAACAAACTATGAGAATAACTATATTTTTTTTCTTCATATTAATCGTATATAAGACTGACCACTTTTCTGCTGAACAAAGCCCTTAAGTTCAAGACTCAAAAGCAGATCAAATAATTCAAAATCAACACAGTCCAGCTTCTCCTTTATCTGATCAATACGCATGGGAGAAAAGGAAAGTGTATTAAGCATGGTAATTTCAGGCACACTCAACATTTCTGTGCCTGGTATAGGTTCCCGTGTTCCCTTTAAACCTGTATCAGAAAGATTTGAGACAACCGTCATGTTTTCAATTATATCATTTACACAGCACACCGGTGTAGCACCATTTTTTATCAGATTAAACGTTCCTAAACTCACAGAAGAAGTAATAGGCCCGGGTACAGAAAACACCTCTCTTCCCTGGTTTAAAGCATAATGAGCAGTGATTAATGATCCACTCTTCTTGCCAGCTTCCACCACAAGCACTCCTGCAGAAAGCCCGCTGATTATTCTGTTTCTGCGAGGAAAATTGTAGGCCTCCGGATGAGTACCCATCTGAAACTCTGAAATAAGAACCCCGTTTTCACAGATCTTATCGGAAAGATTTTTGTTGGATGATGGATAGATGATATCTACACCACATCCAAGCACCGCGATAGTTTTACCTCCTGCATTAATCGCAGCCTCATGTGCACAAGTATCTATCCCCCGAGCCATACCACTCACTACCACAAGCCCCCCTGAAACAATATCTCTGGTTAGCATTGTGGTAACCTGTCTTCCATAGGAACTTGGCACACGGGTACCTACAATTGCTAAAGCATGCTTTTTGAGCACCGAGACATCGCCCTTAATATAGAGAACCGGTGGGGGTGCGAATATCTCTTTAAGGTAATCGGGGTAAAGAGTGTCATTCAGTGTTACCACTCTCACTCCAGCCTTGTGCGCTTTTTCAAGCTGTATCTGAGCCTGTTCAAAGAGTGAGTCTTTATTAAGGGACTTAATACAACTCTTTGGAATCAACCCCTGAGAGCAGAGTGTTTCAGGGGGGACTTTAAAAACCTCTTCCGGCGTTGCGTAGTGTTTAAGCATTTCAGAAATGCGAACCGGACCAATACCTTTTGCGGCATTTAAAGCAATCCAGGCAAGTGGCATAAGCCCCTCCCGATTCTTTTAATAGTGCTACAGCTTCCAGCTCATTAAATTAATAACTGTCAAAATAATACTTGCATACAGTGCTTAATTAATAAATCGGGACCAATTTTAGGGCAAGTATCTTCGTGGTTCAATATTAGTGCCACAGTCTGCGCAATTTTTAAAGATACTAAAATAATCGATCTTTTCCATCCACATGGATAAGGTTGGTGGTTATGGACTTGAAGGAAGGAGGAAAAGATGAATTTTTTTCATCTGAACCGAAAACGTGAAAGACCAGAACAGAATAACCGTCTGATAAATGAGAAAAGTCCCTACCTTCTTCAACACGCACATAACCCGGTGGATTGGCATCCATGGGGAGAGGAGGCTTTTAGAAAAGCCAGAACTGAGAACAAACCAATTTTCCTTTCCATTGGCTATTCCACCTGCCACTGGTGCCACGTCATGGAAAAGGAGTCCTTTAATGACCCTGAAGTAGCGGACCTTATGAATGAGAGTTTTGTTTCCGTTAAAGTCGACCGTGAAGAGCGCCCTGATCTGGATGATCTGTACATGTATGTGTGTCAGATCATTACTGGTGGGGGCGGCTGGCCACTTACCGTAATGATGACACCAGATAAACTGCCCTTTTTTGCCGCAACTTACATACCACGTGAAAGCAGCGGCAATTTCATAGGACTCACTGAGCTTATCCCTCAGATTAATGAGCTGTGGAATGAGAGGAATGAGGACCTTGCCTCATCTGCACAACAGTTCGCTGTTTCATTAAAAATGTTCTCTTCAACACCGGAAGCGTCTTTTAATGATGAAGAACTACTGGAGGAGACGTTCAGTCAGCTCGAAGGCCAGTATGATAAGCACAATGGTGGCTTCGGTGATGCACCCAAATTTCCATCTCCTCAAATCCTTCTTTTTCTTCTCCGCTACTGGAAACTTAGTGGTGAACAAAAAGCGCTATCAATGGTTGAAAAAACACTTAGTGAGATGCGTAAGGGTGGAATTTACGATCAAATCGGCTATGGGTTTCATCGGTACTCAACAGATTCGTCCTGGAAAGTGCCCCATTTTGAAAAAATGCTCTATGATCAGGCGATGCTGACAATATCCTATACCGAAGCCTTTCAGGCAACAGGGAATGAGGAGTATAAAAGAACAGCAGAGCAAATAATCTCTTATGTGCTAAGGGATCTTAGAAGCCCTGAAGGAGCCTTTTACTGTGCCGAAGACTCAGATAGTGATGGCAAGGAGGGGAAATTTTACACCTGGTCCTCCAGGGAGTCTTCAGAGGTTTTAGATAAAGAAGACATAGACCTTGCGTTCAAAGCATACGGGATAAATGAACGAGGAAACGTAGAGGATACAGATCATGAATATAAAGGGTTGAACATTTTGAACAGACATAGTTCTCCCGAACATCTTTTATCTGAGTTTGATATCTCAGAAGATGAACTCAATAAAAGACTGGAAAAGATCAGAAACACGATGTTTTCCGTGCGGGTAAACAGAATACGACCCCAGAAAGATGATAAAATCCTCTCTGACTGGAATGGTTTAATGATAGCAGCCCTGGCAAAGGCTTCAAGAGCATTCTCTGAACCATCCTATCTACAGGCAGCTAAGGAAGCCTGCGATTTTATTATGAATAATATACACCGGCCTTCAGATGGCTTTCTTATGCATAGATGGAGAGAAGGTGAAGCAGCAATTGCGGGGTATGCAGATGATTACGCCTTTATGACCTGGGCTTTGCTTGAAATTTACGAGTGTGATTTTGATGCGAACTATTTTGGAAAAGCTCTGCAGCTTAACAATTACATGCTTGAGCATTTCTGGGATAGTAAAAACGGCGGTTTTTTCACCAGTCCTGATTATGGTGAACAGCTATTAATAAGAAGAAAAGAGATTTACGACGATGCTTATCCATCTGCAAACTCAATAGCCTTCCAAAACCAGCTTATAATAGGCAAAATCACAGCTAAACCTGAGTACGATGACCTTGTGGCACAAATGAAAAAGGCTTTTTCAGGTGAAATTGTCAGGGCTCCATCCCTTTTTACTTTTCTGATTATGAATTTTCAGTATCCGCGCGGCCAGGAAGTAATAATTGCCGGAAATCCAAATAACGAAGACACAAAACAAATGATCTCTGAGCTTAACCATGAATTTTTACCCTACACTGTGACCGTTCTTAAACCATCTGATCAACAATCTCCTGAGATAGTCAAATATGTCGATTTTCTTAAAGACTATAACCCAAGAGATGGCAAAACAACTGCATTTGTGTGTACAGATCATTCCTGTAAACCACCAACCACAGATGTTCAGGAAGTTCTTGGATATCTCAGAGCAGCTTAAGTGTACTGTTGAAGTTTTCGGGTAATCCCGGAAACTTCTTCCTCTTTAACAGCGGGTTTCATGAGAAGGACTTAACTGCAGAAGCGATCTCTTTCATAGTACTGATACCATTTTCCTTACTAAGCATATTTCCGGTTACTATTATATCGGCGCCTGCACTAAGTTTTTCTGCTGCGGTTTCAGTATCTCTGATCCCTCCGCCCACTATTACCGGAATATCAATATAAGAGCACACAGCTTTTATAAACTCGGGGGGCACAGAGATTTTGGCCCCGCTTCCAGCTTCAAGATACACCAGGTGCATTCCCATGTACTGAGCCGCAAGAGCATGAGCAGCAGCAATTCCTGGTTTGTTTCGGGGAAGCGGCCTTGTATTACTCATAAACTCAACGGAACTCACTGATCCACTTTCAACCAGCATGTATGCTGTTGCTATCGGTTCGATACCGATGCTACGGATTTTTGGAGCAGCTTTCACATGTTCCCCTATGAGGTTTACTGGATTTCTACCTGAAACAAGAGACAAATAAAGAAGGGCATCTGCAGAACTGCAAAGCTGAGTAGAATCACCGGGAAATAGTAAAACAGGTACAGAAGCTGCCTTTTTAACTTCTGATGTAAATAAATCGAAGTGGTTTGAATGCAAGAGACTTCCGCCTATAAGTAAACCATCAACACCACACTCCTGGGATTTCACAGCGACATTCTTAGCCTCTTCTATAGTGAAATCATCAGGATCCAGGAGTACCCAATACATCTTTTTTTCTTGAGCATGTGCTTCTACAATAGAATTCAATACAGGAGAGTTTCTCATATGTTCGCCTTTTGAGATAATTGTTCTTTTACCTCTTTTAGTGCCTGTTGGATTTTGGTATAGTCTTTACCACCAGCCTGAGCTCTATGCGGTGATCCACCACCGCCACCGCCTGTTATTTTAGCAGCTGTTTTTACCAAATCACCACACCGAATGCCCTTTGAGACGGCATCTTTACCCGCACCAGCTGCAAACAACGCCTTCTCCCCTACTCTGGCCCCTATGAGGATGACCACACTATTCAATCCGCATTGCTTTATAGTATCACTGATTGCATCGGCAAATCCAAGAAAAGCCTCCTTATCCACTTCACCCATGTCTTTTACAGAAAAAGCGATCTCACCCTTATTATCCTCAGCTTCGCGAAAAAGCTCAGCCACAGATTCTTTAGCCCTTTGCACATTATAAGTCTTTAGTTTGCCTTCAAGATCCTTAACGGTATCAAGAAGACCACTTACTTTCTCAACCAAAGACCCTTCAGCGCATTTCAGAAGAGTTCCTAACTGTGAAAGTCTCATTTCCTTGTCCCAAATCGCATTGACTGTTTCCATACCGGTTATGGCACTTATCCTGCGAATACCTGCAGACACACTCTCTTCACCCACTATATGAAACATGCCGATTCGCCCTGTTGAGAGAACGTGTGTGCCCCCGCAGAGCTCTTTTGAGATCTCTCCAATGGTGATCACACGCACCTTTTCACCATATTTTTCACCAAAAAGCGCCGTTGCCCCCTGGGATTTTGCCTCATCAGCCCCCATGACATCTGTAACCAACGAGTAGTCTTCCATTATCCACTCATTTACCAGTTGCTCTATGCGCTTTAATTCTGCAGATGTGAGAGCTTTAAAGTGTGTAAAGTCAAATCTCAGTCCCCAGGGATCAACCCTGGAACCAGACTGCTGTACATGATTTCCAAGCACCGCTCTTAAAGCAGCCTGAAGCAGATGGGTAGCTGTATGATTGCACCTTGTTGACGATCGAAATGCAGTGTCGATTTCAGCTGTAAGGGGAGCCTTTAGATCCTCATCACTCAGAGATGTTCCCGATTTACACTTATGAATAACAAGATCATTCCATTTAAAGGTATCCTCAACTACAAGCTCTGTACCGGAGGATGTTTGTATAAGTCCCCTGTCTCCAACCTGCCCACCTGCCTCAGCATAAAAAGGTGTTTTGTCAAGGATCAGAAGATACACTACTTTTGCGCTCTCATCCTCGACTCTTTTGTATCTGCATACATTGACTTCCGTGCTATCTGAATCATAACCGACAAATGCAGTTCCTGAAGCCTCCCTGAGCTCCACCCAGCCTTCGGGACTCAGCCCACCGGCCTCACCTTTTCTGGCCTCTCTTGCTCTCTCTTTTTGTTGCTTCATCAGTTGAGCATACCCCTCTTCATCAACCCCCATTTCCATTTCAGAGGCCATCAAGCGGGTGAGATCCATAGGGAAACCGTAAGTATCGTAAAGCGTGAAAAGATCGCTGCCCGAAAGTTTTTTACTCCCACTCTTCAGGGAGTTTTTAACCATAGTTTCAAATTTTTCGATACCCTGTTCAAGTGTGGCTCCAAAACGCTCCTCCTCAGAGCGAATTACCTCTTCAAGATAGGATTGTCTCTGAGCGATTTCATCAAAAGCTTCCCCCATGTTTTTGATTAGAACCGGCACAAGCTTATAAAGGAAAGGGTCTTTAAAACCCAACTCTCTGCCAAACCGGTATGCCCGCCTCAGAATTCTCCTCAGCACATACCCTCTACCCTCGTTTGAAGGAAACGCTCCGTCTGTTACTGCAAATACAAGTGCCCTAATGTGATCGCCAATAACTCTGAAAGGTGTTCCCTGCGGACCATTTGAATAGGCCTTTCCGGACATCTTTTCCAATTCACTAATTATTGGCCGGAAAAGATCGGTATCGTAATTTGAATCTACCCCCTGAATAACAGAAACAATTCGCTCAAAACCCATTCCGGTGTCCACATGACAGGCAGGAAGAGGTGAAAGCGAGCCGTTTTTTTCGCGATTGTACTGAATAAAAACCAGATTCCATAACTCACGATATCGGTCATTTTCACCATTAACACCCCGTAGGGGATCGTTAAAGGTAGCCTCTCTTGTGGAAGCATCCCCGGTATCAAAGTGAATTTCTGAACAGGGACCACAAGGGCCGGTTTCCCCCATTTCCCAAAAATTACTCTCTTCACCGAAACGCATAATCCGATCATGAGCAATATCGGTCTCACTTTTCCAAATAGCTAATGCTTCATCATCGTCCTTGTAAACGGTAGCAAAGAGTCTGTCTTTTGGCAGTTTCCAAACCTCAGTGAGAAGCTCCCAGGCCCACTTTATTGCTTCCTTTTTATAATAATCACCAAAAGACCAGTTGCCTAACATCTCAAAAAACGTATGATGATAGTGATCTCTTCCTACCTCTTCCAAATCATTATGCTTACCCGACACCCGCATACATTTCTGGGAATTAACTGCGCGTTTAAGCCCCCGGGGGTTATCACCCAAAAAGATTGACTTAAACTGATTCATACCTGCATTGGTAAAAAGCAGTGTAGGGTCATCCTGTGGTACAACCGGTGCACTTGGAACAAGTGTATGATCCCGTTTTTCAAAGAAACGGATAAACTCTTTACGTATTTCGTTAGAAGATTTCATAATCGATTACATCAATACCCGAAAAAAATGTTATTATAAGTGTTTCAATTTTTTACCTGAATGTAAGCAGAAGTTACTGCACAGTTTCCTTCTGCTCTTGATCCTCCACAGGAACCACGGCACGTTTAGCCTCCACCCGCTCCCGTACTTTGGCTTCAATAGTGGAGAGGATGTCTTTGTTTTCCATAAGAAACTCCTTGGCCTTCTCTCTGCCCTGACCAAGTCTTTCACCCTCATAGGAGAACCACGCTCCACTTTTATCGACTATGCCAAGATCCACCCCAAGATCAAGAATATCACCGGCAAATGATATCCCTTTACCGTAAAGAATATCAAACTCGGCCTCTTTAAAGGGAGGAGCCACCTTGTTTTTCACCACTTTTGCCCTGGTACGATTGCCAACCACATTCTCACCATCCTTTATAGCGGCAATCCGACGAATATCAATACGTACCGAAGAATAAAACTTAAGGGCATTCCCCCCGGTAGTTGTCTCCGGATTACCAAACATCACACCAATTTTCATTCTCAGCTGATTAATAAAGATCAGAGCGGTTTTTGACTTGGAGAGAATTCCGGTTAGTTTTCTGAGAGCCTGAGACATAAGCCTTGCCTGAAGGCCCATGTGACTGTCCCCCATCTCCCCCTCAATTTCGGCTGCAGGCACCAGTGCAGCAACACTGTCTACCACAATAATGTCGATTGCGCCACTGCGGATAAGGGTATCAGCAATCTCAAGAGCCTGTTCACCAGTATCTGGCTGAGAAACCAGTAAATTTTCTATGTCTACACCCAGACTTTTAGCATAAGCTGCATCAAAAGCGTACTCAGCATCAATTAAAACAGCAATCCCCCCCTGTTTTTGCGCATTCGCTATGGCATGAAGCGCAACAGTGGTTTTACCGGATGACTCAGGCCCATAGATCTCAATTACTCTACCCTTGGGAAATCCACCAACTCCAAGGGCAGTATCAAGGGATATTGATCCTGTAGGGATTACCGGTACATTAATATTTGAGCCTGCGGTTCCAAGGCGCATGATTGAGCCCTTACCATGCTGTTTCTCTATTTGCCCCACCGCCTGCTCGATTGCATTTATCTTATTTTTGCTCTCAGCATCAACACTGGACGAAGCGTTTTTTCTTGCCATCGGATTACTCCTTGTGGGTTAGACCGAAAAAAAAACATTTCCGGATCGTTTCACGTTCTATATATAGTTCTAAAAGATACGATTTGCACACTGAGGTTATAAAACATTATTTAAGAAACATCATACGGCCCCTTTAAACGATAATCATTCGATGCAAAACCTCTTTTTTTCTGCCCAAAAGTGATTTTTTTTATCTCAAAAACGAGGTTTTAAATTAGTTTCTTGACTGAAATAGGCCGCAAAATGCATTTTATACAATTCTCTAAAGCTTTTAAGCACAATAAATGAAAGGATGTCCGTCGAAATGGCGAGTGTAAAAAAGAAAAGAAAAGCCAAGATCAATAAACATAAAAGAAAAAAAGCACGCCGCTTAAACCGCCACAAAAAGAAATAAGCGCGTAACTAAGAGACATTGATACCTCCTTTTTGAAAACACGGGACTCTCTATTTGCAGAGCCCGTGTTGTTTAATTGATACAGCCACTAAAGCCATATTCAGTAGATATTAACTTGTTCTGTACAGCTTAAAGGTACTATCTTCAGGCTTGCCTCAATTAAGCACTTAATGGTATAATTAGCAAATGTTCAATCTCTTGCCCATTTCAGGGCTTTGTATTATTTTGAAAATAAGCCATGCATTTTTTAGGAGGTTAAATGTCAAACACTATAAAAATCGCTGCAATTGTTGCTGTAGTGGCATTTATTGTTACTTTGGTTTACGGTCTCAGTCACCGCAAACAAAAACCCCACTATGATGACGACTGTTGCGGATGCTAAAAGATCTCCCTAAGGCGGCGTATAACTCATAGTACGCCTCCTTTTTGATACTACGGTTAAAACAACATACTTACCGGATTTTCAAACACCTCTTTTAAAGTCGCCGCAAACTCTGCTGCCAACGCTCCATCTACTACCCGATGATCACAGGAAAGCGTCAGAATAATCGTAGACTGCACCTCTATATCTTTGTTTTGAGCAACAACTGGTTCTTTAAATACCTCGCCCACCGCAAGTATTGCGGAACCTGGTGGATTAATTATTGCAGTAAAGTGACGCACCCCATACGATCCAAGATTGCTTATAGTAAATGTTGCATTAGTGTAATCTTCAAGCGAAAGCTTACCCTTACGTGCCTTTTCAACCAGCCCCCTCAACTCCTCATCAATAGTAAGTATTCCCTTTGAAGTACAGTTACGTACCACCGGGGTCACCAGTCCATCCTTAACTGCTACTGCAAGTCCTATATCGACCGCGCCGAAATGCCGTATTGCATCATCCTGCCAGGTTGAATTAACCTGAGGATATTGACGTAGCGCTTCAGCCACCAGTTTAATTAAAAATGCATTGAGAGATATTTTTTGGTCTCTTTTTGCATTTAAGTTGCGCCTGGCTTCCACTATCAAATCAGCACATACATTTACCGAAAGATAAAAATGCGGAGCAGTAAACATAGACTGGGAAAGCCTCTGAGCGATGACTCTTCTACGCTCAGAATGGGGAATTTTTTCCTCCCTCATTGCAGAAGATGTAACCGGAGCGGTACTAGCCGCCTCTTTCTCCTTAATCCTTCTTTCAATATCCTGCTTTATCACCCGCCCTTGCGGACCAGTACCATGAACCGTAGTGATATCTATGCTGTTTTTTTTGGCGAGTTCTCTTGCCAGTGGTGATGCCTTTACCCCTTTGGGCGGTTTTTGCTTACCATCACCTTTAGACTGTTTATGCACTCCGTCTATCTCAGCTTGCTCTCTGATAGCCCCCTCAGGTTCTGCTTCTTTTTCCTGTTCCCCTTCTATCTGTTTAAGCAAAGCCGAAATATCCTCTCCGGGACTCCCTGCGATTGCAATTACTTCTCCAACCTTTACCCTAGCCCCTTCACCAGCAATAATTTTTAGAATGGTTCCATCACTGTTAGCCTCATAATCCATGGTGGCTTTATCTGTTTCTACTTCACATAATACATCACCGGCAGAAAAAGCCTCTCCCTGCTGTTTAATCCATTTTGCAACAGTAGCTATCTCCATAGTGGGGGAAAGAGCAAGCATTACCAGTTTCTCAGCCATATTTTTTCTCCTTATCAGACCATATAGGCGCTTTTCTTTGCCGCCTGCACGGTTTTTCTTACGGATGGCAACACTGCCAGTTCCAGGCGGTGATTATAAGGTACCGGAACATCTTCGGAACATACCAACTCAACTGGAGAGTCCAGAAAGTCGAAACAATTACTTGAAACAAGATAGCACAGATGAGAGCCGACACTGGCATAGGGCCACGCTTCGTCCAAAACAACACAGCGATTGGTTTTTTTCACTGAGGTATAGATAGCCTGCTCATCAACCGGCCTTAAACTCCGAAGATCAATCACTTCAGTTTCAAGTCCCTCTTTTGCAAGCTCTTCTGCAGCTTCCAGTGCAAGTCTGACAGGTTTTGAAAAAGCCAGTATAGTCACATCTTCACCTTCCCTGACCACATTTGCTTCCCCAAACGGTATAAGGCTTTCTGAAGATTTTATCTCGCCCTTCCAATTATACATAAGTTCACTTTCAAGAAATAGTACCGGGTTATCATCCCTGATAGCGGTTTTTAGCATGCCCTTAGCGTCGGCAGGATTTGAAGGAGCCATTACTTTTAAACCCGGACAGTGACAGTAAATGGACTGCAAAGCCTGTGAGTGCTGCGAAGACAGAAATTCTGCCGGCCCATTAGGGCCTCTGAACACAGCGGGTATTTTAAACTGTCCCCCAGACATATGACGCATTTTCGCAGCATTATTATAGATCTGATCGAGTGCCTGAAGAGAAAAATTAAACGTCATCCATTCTACGATAGGTCGTAAACCCACCATAGCTGCACCTATCCCTATTCCAGTAAATCCTTCCTCTGAAATGGGAGTATCTATTACCCGTTTTGAACCATACTTCTCAAGTAAACCCTGGCTCACTTTGTAGGCTCCGTGGTACTGCGCTACTTCTTCACCTATAAGAAAGACCGTTTCATCCCGCTGCATCTCTTCATCAATTGCCTGGCGCAGCGCTTCTCTGAATGTTACTTGTGCCATTTTTTATCCCCTGTTTTTTTCAGGCAAGAACATCCTGGTATATAGATTCAAGAGGCGGCTCTTCACTCTCCCGGGCAAATTCAACAGCCTCTTCACACTCTTTTTTTACCTCAGCATCCATACCCAGAAACTCTTCTTCTGTTAAACGTTGATCCCTTATCATCCGAGCCTTCAAAAGAAGAATCGGATCCTGTTCCCTGAATGCATCCAGTTCCTCTCTTGTACGATACCTTGCCGGGTCACTCATTGAATGCCCTTTATAGCGATAGGTTTTAAGCTCAAGTAGTGAAGGCGCATGCTCTTTGCGTGCCTTTTGCACCATCTCCCCCACAGCATCATACACTTCAAGGACATCCATGCCGTTTACCTGCTTACCTTCAATACCGTACGATGTTCCCATAACAGAAAAATCGGTCACCGCACTTACTCTGCGATAATCGGTCCCCATACCGTACTGATTATTTTCGCAAATGTAGAGGACCGGCAGGTTCCAGATTTTTGCCATATTCACACTTTCGTGAAACGAACCCTGATGAATCGCTCCATCGCCGAAAAAACAAAGCACCACGCCATCCTGTTCTCTGTAACGGATCGCCAGAGCTACACCTGTTGCGGTTGGGATATGAGCACCTACAATTCCATTGCCCCCCAAAAAATGCTTCTCTTTATCGAAAAAATGCATCGACCCCCCTTTACCTCTCGAGCAGCCGGTTACTTTTCCATACAGTTCAGCCATAAGGACACTGGATTCCATTCCACTTGCTATAGCCAAACCATGATCTCTGTATGCTGATACCACGTAATCTTTTTTGAGATCGAGAGTAGCTATAGCCCCTACCGCTGAAGCCTCCTGTCCTATATAGAGGTGACAAAACCCACCGATTTTTCTCAAGCCATACATTTGTGAGGCCTTCTCTTCAAAACGCCTGATCAGCAGCATTTGTTTTAAGAGAGAGAGCAGCATCGTTCTGTCATATTGTTTAACTTCTCGCATTTGCATTTTCTTTAAGCTCCTTAGATGAAGAGACTTCTATGCCTTAGCTTCAAACTTAACCGTTTCGCGAGTACCATTCATAGGTGTATAGTACATCGCCTCATCAATCACCAGTTCAAGCACCACAAGCTCCCCTTCACTTACATTTGCTTTCCAAAACGCTGCCAGTCTTGAGCCGATAGCCTCAAGAACCTCTTTTCTTATGGAAGGATTTTCAAGAATATTCATCACTCCTCTTACGTTTATGACTTTATCCAGTGCAGGAGACTGAAGCATCATTTCCACATGAGGATTACTATGGAGATGTTCCACTTTTGAGAATTTCAGTGCAGTAACTGTATAAAGAGCCCCCGGACGATTTTTTAAGACTCCCGGAATAACCCAGCGGATATGAGGTTTTTCATCCTGATCAACGGTAGCTAAAACAGCCGTTTTAGACTCATCTATGATTGTTTCCATGGCAGAAAGTATCTCCTGAGTGTTCATATAGCCCCTCATGTTTAAGCATTTAACTCGATGGTTTTTCCTGAAAGGATCAAAGCAAAACTGCAACTCCCATGCCAAAAAATTTACCGGGACAGAGAAATCTTTGGCACAGTTATTGTCTCTCTCTTAGTTTGCAGATAATACCAGGGAATCTAAAGGGAGTTTTTTTTTGAGGGAAACAAAAAGAGAACAATTGCCTCAGGGCATCATTATGCTACAAATTGATGGCTTAGGGATGAAACAGTTCCAAAAAGCACTCAGCTCCTCAAAGATGCCATTTTTGGCTTCACTTCTAGCAAAAAAGAAGTATTCGCTCCATTCATTTTACTCCGGTCTCCCTTCGAGCACCCCGGGAGTGCAGGCCGAAATCTTTTTCGGTGAAAAAACTGCTGTACCCGCTTTTGGATACTTAAATAAAGAAACCGGTGAATACTGTAATATGCTAAGTTCCAAAACCTCACGTCGCATTCAACGAGAACTTAAGCAAAAGGCAGATTCGCTTCTTAAGGGTGGAAGCTCCTATTTAAATGTATATAGCGCCGACAGCATAAAGTCAGGCTTTTGCTCCACTGATAATGGAATAAAATTTTACCTGAGTCTCATAAACCCCCGTACACTGTTATCGATTTTGTTTCTTCATGGGTTTATGATTGTCAGAACGTTAATTCTTTTTATAGTCGAATTTTTTCTGGCTATTTTTGATTTTTTCAGAGGAATAATACAGAGGGAAAGTTTATGGAAAGAGATAGAGTTTGTTCCGGCAAGAGTAGGTATTTGCGTTCTTTTACGGGAGCTTATCACTGCAAATGCCATAATTGATGCATCAAGAGGGCTTCCAATCATACACTGTAACTTTCTGGGTTATGATGAGCAGGCACACCGCAGAGGCCCTTCATCCCGATTTGCCCACTGGACCTTAAAGGGAATAGATGATGCGATTCGCAGAATCCACAATGGTAGCAAAAAATCATCAAAACGCAACTACACGCTTCTGGTTTATTCCGATCATGGACAGGAACAAACAATCTCTTACACACGACAGTACGGCAGGTCTGTTCAAAGTGCAGCCGCTCAGATTCTCAGAAACTCAGGAATAAAAAATGTATCAAACGGAAGCATTTCTGAAAGTATTCAACTTAAAAGAATCGCACTTTTGGGAATACAGTTTATAAACCGATTATCTGACGGTCATCTTTATAGCTTTAGAGAAGAGCGATCACCTGGAAGGATTATAGCAGTTGGGCCGGTTGGACACATCTATTTGCCAAAAAAAATCTCCTCATCACGTATGGATCATATTGCGCGGGCTCTGGTACACGAAGGCAACCTCCCTTTGGTTATGCGGGTAGAGAGATCGGGGAAAGTTATAGCCTGGAACAGTGAAGGCAAATGGCACCTGCCGGAAGATACCGCAAAGGTAGTAGGTGAAGACCATCCCTTCTTGAACGAACTTTGCTCCGATCTACTGAATTTGGTTAAGCACCCTCATTCGGGGGATTTTGTATTTTCAGGTTGGAGCCCCAGTCAACCGCCGCTTAGTTTCCCCAGTGAAAACGGAGCACATGCCGGTCCTGGAATAAACGAAACCCGTGGCTTTGCATTGATTGCACCAAATATAAATACGGTATCAAAGGACACTAAGTATTTAAGAGGCGCGGTATTAAGAAAGGTTGTTTTAGATTTTTTACAAAACCACTCAAAAAGCGCCCCCTAAGAGGCGCCTGCTAAACGATTTTTGTTCGCTCCAGATAGCGCTCACAACAAAGTTCCTGATCAGTTGATGTTTTATCCTTAGTACTAAGGTAGCGCTGGTATTCCTGAACATATGCTGGAAGAGTATCATCGTGCCATTTGATGGCACAACCGGGGAAAGTATCTGTCTGAGAGGTTTTGATTTTTTTGTGTTTTACAACCGAATTTAAAGCATCTCTGAGCAAAGCACCCGTTACAGGCACACCATTTCCTGGCCTGCTCTCATCCATTTGTCCCTGGTATACGAGGTGACCGTTTTTGTTGAAAATGAAAAAATGAGGCATAAAAACTACTCCAAATGCTTTTGCCACTTCCTGTGTACCATCAAAAAGATAATAGAACGGGTAGTTGTGAAGCTTTGCCTCTTCGCTCATTTTTTCTGGACAGTCTTGGGGTGAAAGCGTAATGTCGTTTGAATTTATTGCAGCAATATTTACCCCTCTTGTCTGGTACTCACTTGCCAGTTTTTTGATTACTTCCCTTATATGTTTTACATAGGGGCTGTGGTTACATATAAACATGATAAGAACAGCTTGAGCACCCATGGTCAGATGATCTCTAGGAATAATAGCTCCTCTGTAATCGGGAAGCCAGAAATCGGGAATCTCACTGTTCAGGGGAAGAACCGGATTTGGATAATTACTCATAATCTTATCCCCCTTGTACAAAAAGAGCAAATCCAAAATTCTTTATATACTCTAAAAATTGCAATTATTATGCCCCTGAGCCGAGAATGAAATTCAAAACATAAGCAAAAAAAAGCCGACATCTTGCTGTGCAGAGTATCGGCTTTTCTAGTCTAGTTTCAAACGAAACGAAGTAATCTATTATCCAAGCTCTTGTTCCATTAGCTCATTGTACCTTTCCTGATACTCCGGGCTGTTTTGAAGACTCATAGCGATCTGATTATAACGTTCGGGTGTAAGCCCTCCTTCATCTATTATTTCAAGGCTCCTTTGATGCAGTTGCTGATCAAGAGCTTCCATCTTCCCGGAAATCTCCTGTGCCTTTTCAAGCTCCTCACCCGTTGCGACACTTTCGGCTTCAGGGTTATTTTCTGCAGTAACTATATCGATGTATTTTTCAATGCTAAACCCCTGCTCTTCAATTATCTCAACCATCTCTTTTTCTGCTTCTACCTGCAACTCAATCATCTGTTTGTTAACTTCAACAAAACTGACCATATCTTCTTCGGTAAGATCGATCGTCTCTACCTGTGATGCACCGGCACCAAACATCGGCGCCTGACCTAAACCAGCTACCAATAGTGATGTTATCACAAGAAGCCCTGCTACTACAGTGGGCCATCTCAAGTACTTTCTGAATCTGTTCATAAAAGTATGCTCCTAAAATAAATAAATAAATAAAAAGTATTTACTGATCCTAACGGTGATCATCCGGCCCCTGCAGACTTTCTCCCAGGGTGATTTCTCAGACTAATAACGCCCAAAGGGGGGATATATTTTAAAAAAAAAGAGAAATTTAATGTATCGTATCCCAGCACACAGAAAACTTTTTCTAATCTATGCTTTTTCTGTATATTGTTGCCTTTTTTATAATATTTTTACTGTACTCAAACCATCATAGAACTCTCAAATTACCCTAAGGAGCCCAAAATATGAGATCATCCAATCCGGCACTTTCAACCAAAGTTTTTCAGGAGCAGTATAGCAGAGCAGGCCAGGAAGTCATGGACATGAACGGAACCGTGAACAAATCCGGTTTATTGCTTTTAATTGTAATCACTATGGCCTCGGTGACCTGGACAAACCCATCCATTGGTATGCCTTTTATCCCTATTGGCGCACTGGGCGGATTTGTGATAGCACTCATCACCGCTTTTAAAAAAGAGTGGGCGCCCGTTACAGCTCCTCTCTACGCTGTACTTCAGGGAGCTTTGCTTGGCGCACTATCCATGATGTTTAATCAGATGTATCCGGGGATAGTAATAACTGCCGTCTCACTCACATTCGGGACCCTGCTAGTGATGCTTATGGCCTATAAAACCGGTATAATTAAGGCTACAGAAAAGTTTAAAACCGGGGTAATTGCTGCTACGGGCGCCATAATGCTAGTATATCTGGGCAGCTTTATTTTAGGTTTTTTTGGCGTAAACACCGGTATTCTTCACGGAAACTCTACCCTTTCTATAGGTATAAGCGGTGTAGTGGTAGTAGTCGCAGCACTGAACCTTGTGCTTGATTTCGATTTCATCGAAAACGCTTCAAAAAGAGGGCTCCCTAAGTATATGGAATGGTATGCAGCATTTGGCCTGATGGTAACGCTTGTCTGGCTGTATCTTGAGATTTTAAGGCTTCTGGCTAAGCTTAGAAGCAGAGACTAAGTTTTTTCGCCTACTAGCTGTTAGCACCTAATTATTGAGTATGCTTTACGAGGCCCGGGACCGGGCCTCTGCTACTAGCCAAAACCTTTTTTCGCAGCTTACATCTACTACCCAACGCTATGATTAAAAGCATTTTGCATACTGCTTTGGTGTTTTCTGCCGCAACCCAGCGCATCTACCCCATGCTGGACAATGCTTTATCTTTCAATCTTGAGGCACATGCATTAACCGATTTTTGAACCCTGACAGACTTTTGTGTGAAACACGAGTTTGGATTTTGCCCGCTTTGTTACATATGATTTGAGAGCCATTTGCCAACTGATCTAAACCTGCTTATTACTGGATTACAATGTTTGTTATGTTTTTACTATGTTTTGTTTGGTTATTTCAGAATACTGCGTTTTAGAGTATCGTTTACAGAATTCGAAACAGGCAAGATCCATTCCGTGATGAGCATTACGGATTTCAGTAAGTCTGGAACAGTTCCATAGATCCTGGATCGAGTTTTTATGGACATCACCAGCCCATTCAACATCACTGTACCAATGAATATGCCCGCAAAGTGGTACTAATCCATCCCATCTTATATAAATAGTAAAATAGATCTCTGAACAGCGTTTTAGCGTTGTAGTTTCTTCTTCGTGCCCTGATGTGAGCGTATTAAACCTGATGTAATCTCGGGAAAAGGAATCCAGTTCTGTTTAAACATGTCGATCTGTTTTGAGGTGATGTTAGGGAATATTACGTTATGAATCTGAAGCTCGGGCAGCTCCCTGCGTTTTCACTCGTCTGATAGTAAAGGAGACGTTTTTTGGTTCCAAAACGCCTCCATTTACCTCTTCCTTAGCACTAATACTTCTACTACATCCTCTCGACAGGAAATTCATCAATCATTTCGAGAATATATCTTCTTAGTAACACTAAATCGGTACTATCGATATATCCATCACCGTTAAGATCAGCAGCTTGCTTATTGAAGTTTTCAACCTCATGATCAAGAATATATCTTTGAAGCAATATATAATCATTCGAATCTATTTGACCATCACCATTGACATCACCATATAAAACAACATTATAATTTTTTCTAATCTCGATGTTAAATGCATCATCATGTGTCCAGGTCAGGTTATCACTTTCCCGTCCATTTCTTCCAACAACTTTAATTTCAACGTTTCTGCCTGCATAGGTTGCATCTGGTACCCATTCCAGAACTCCGTCCCATTTTTCATTCTCCCAGTCCCCTGAGTATTCAACAGTTGATTTCCACCTGTTATTGACAAAAAGTGCTATATGACTACAATTAGTCGCTTCTACGTTTACCTTTAAGGGCTCATTGACACGCGTGTTCCAATTAGCATAGGGGTTATCAGAAAATTTCTTTATTTTTACTGAGGGTACATAATACCCATTATTTCCTGAATATCTATATGACCTGGTACGTTCAAAGGTTATTTTTTCTTTGTTACCTCCAAACACAACGTCAAATTCTAAATAATGCTGAATCTTTCTTTCACCCATAGCTATACCCTGATCATATGGAGCAAAAGGAACCACTGTGTATTTAAATCGTTCTTTGGGCCTGCTTAAATTACATTTTGCAGAAAACTGTGTACCCCTAAATGCTACTCCATTACCGAACCGATTACTATTACCCTCGAGATCTTGATCGTAGGTCAAATAATTATCATTACTCTCTTCAATTGCTGTGCTAAACATATCACCGAAACCTAAAAGGCCATCAAATGTCGAAACAACCGCGCCAACCTTGTTTGCTTTTGGAATTAATCCAACCACAGTTTTTATACCAGGAACGATACTAAACTGATTTTTCCTATTACGATAAACGACCTCTCGAGTCGTACTGTAAATTATATCCTGATTCCCTTCAATTAATCGTACATCAATTAAAGGATTTTCAACACTTACTTCATATGGAATATCACCTATTTTTCTGATTATTCTATTCCTTTGAGGATCAGTTGAGCCATAATCATATTCATAAAAGCCAGAATGTACAATTTCAACACCTATAGATCCATTACCTGCTTCTCTGTTACCATCACTAATATCAGAGGGTTGACCACTTGTAATAAGCCAGTAAATTATACCTGTTTGGTGCACACTAGGTAGCCCGTGAACTTCCCATGTTTTATAAACATATCCCCAGGCACCACCCTCCCAGTCTCCAGTCATTACCCCTTCACCAACAGATGAAAAAACATTGGTCTGCACATTTGGTATTTTTATACCCTCGTCCCAGGTTGCTCTGTGCTGATAAGTGTTTCCCATAGTTTCGGTGTTCTCTTCAACTTCAATCGATGCAGGGTTTTGTGAGCATCCAGCAAACAGAGTAATTAAATATAATGCAATCAACAAAAAAGCATTCTTTTTAGTATTCATCATTGTTCCTTTGGTATTAGTTTACCCCAACCGTTATTATTTTTATGATTTTCAAAAAAAAGCAGGCCTTGTTTTCCAGAAAACACTGCTTATAAAATAGTAACAATTGAAAGCAAATAACATTCAAAGGTACAAATTAGTGTTTCAAATTTTGAAACACCCAAAGAAAGCGAAATTGGTACTGAAATGATCCTATAGCATAAATGATTTACAATAGGTTGACCACTCAGCATGAGCTGTTTGAAAGTACTAAAAAATCAGGGTCGTTGGGAGCGACGGCCTTTTACATATCCAACACCAACAACACCTGTTCTGAGCACCATGCCCAAAACTACAATTGCCACCGATGCGCTATAAGCGGGTGGTATATCCGCTGCTACTCCTGCAATAAAGCCAGTGATTGAACCTGTAAGCCCCATTACTACCGCGATGAGAAAAAAGATGCTGATCGAGCTCTTCCCTGTATCTGAGAGTAACGCCGGAAAGATGAGCAGTGCAGATGTAAGCAAGGGTCCGATAAAGAGAACTGAAGCAGAGATAAGTACTGTAATTATAATCCGGTAAAGAATAGTGAACAGGGAGAAGTGTACTGTCCTCAGACGCATCAATTCTTCATCAATACAGTAGGAAAAAACCGCATTTTTGAAGAATAAAAGCAGCACCCAAACAGAGAGACACAGAAATGCAGTTTGGATAAGTTGCCACATTCCTAAGGAAAGCAATTCACCGGTCAGTAAAAAGCTTAGATGATTGTGGGCTTGTGTAGAGATACTCATCAGTAGATGTGTCATTACACTTCCACCGGCAAACAGTGAGGCCAGGATTATCTGGCGCTTTATTCGCGAAACCCGAATGCTACCAAGAATTGACACAACAACAAAAGCTACGATAAACGAAAACGTTATAAGAGCAATGTGATTTTCTGGTGAAAGACCTAAGGCAACACCTAAGGTCAAAGCAGCTCCTGTCAGCGGAGGCAAAGCGATAGCCAACATCACTTCATTTCTCATGTAAAGAGCTGAGCCGACTGCGGGTAAAATGGTGGCAAACACTGACAAAACAAAAAACGGTACAAGAACAAACTGAAAGGTAAATAGAAAGTCACTCATTTTTTTACATTCTCTTCAAGTTGTATACGCCTGGCTTCCTTTGCCCAATGTGGTGCATGCGATGTGGCAAGCACAGCCTTGTCCTCAGAATTAGTAAGCTCCACAAGCAACTCTTCGAGCACCATTTTAGTAGCTTGATCGATATTTGCAGTGGGCTCATCAAGTATGATTAACCTGGGATCAGAAACAAGGGCTCGTGCTAAAAGTACACGACGGCGTTGCCCCCCGGAGAGAGCACCGTAGCGATTATGACCTTTAGTTTCAAGACCTACTCGGTTCAATACATATTTTATAGTTCTCATCGATACACCCCCAAAGGGGAAAGTACTCTTAATTACATCTATAGCCGTTATAGGAGCACTAAGCTCCACAGCGGCATCCTGGGGAACATAGCCAATCTCAGCTCTGGGTATATTTAATGAAACATCACCTTTAAAATGGGCTCCCATTTTCAAAAGGGCCCTGATAATAGTGGATTTTCCACATCCATTTGAACCATCTAAAACGACAAACTGTCCGGAAGCAAGCTCGAAAGATATGTTAGAGATTACTGGAGTGAAAATCATTCCTGAGAAGTACCCAAAGCTCGAATCCCTGATACTGAGAAGAGGTGATGAGGTCATCTATCCGCTCCCAAAGCCTCAAGCAAAATACGGTTATTATATTCCTGCAACTGAAGCCATGTTTTAATCTCTCTTTTAGCACCCACCGCATTTGCTATTTCAACAACCGGAAGGCCAAGATTGCGCGCCAGCCTTTGCGGTATTCTCGGTGATTGAGATTGATTATGAATAATCAACTTTACGTCACGTTTTCTTGCCTCTGCTTCAAGACTTCTCAAATGTGCAGCTGTGGGTGAAACACCTGCTTTGGGTTCGATATGTCCGATTATTTCCATATCGTAAAATTCAGCTAAATAGGGCAGATCAGGGTGATAATCAATTACGGCAATGCCGCTAAGGGCAGAGCTTCGCTCTTTGAGAACTATGATAGTACTGTCAATCTCTTCCATATAGGAACCAAGATTTGCCTTGAACAGTTCTCTGTGTTGAGGAGCAGCAGTAGATAGTGCATCATAGATATTTTGAGCCATAACAGTTCCGCATTGCGGTCCTATATTGTAATGAGGGTTACCTCTGGGGTGCTGTTCACCTTCGCTGCGGTCGATAATATCCGCAATACCTAAAACAGTAATCCCCTTATACACCTCTACCCACCCCTCTCTTCCTTTCATAATTTTAGGATTACGGGCTTCTTTCACAAGAGCAGGTAACCAAGCATGTTCCGCATCCAGCCCAAGGGTGAGCAGAATATCTGCTCTGTTAAGGATGGGCAAAAAACTTGGTCTGACCGGGACCGCATGAAAATCTTCACGTCCCGTGGCAAGGGTAGTTACTTTTATTTTATCCCCACCGATACGCTCTGCCATATCGCCCAGATCAGGAACAGAAGCAACAACATTCAGTTTACCTGCTCTGAGAATCGTTAGCGGCATAAGTACAACTAATATACAAAGTATGATTTTCATCTTTGCCTCCCGTGCGTATGATATCCAATAGTAGCATCATACTGAAGCATAATGCGATTCACCCCGTCTAAATATCCCGGATACTCATAGCGGCTGTATTCAAGACGTAAATACTGAAAGTGAGTAATTACAAACGTTATATATCCCCCGGCATGAATTCTTAGATCGTTATTGAGATCGTTAGACTGAAACAGACTCCCAAACCCTCCAACATGCCACTGTTCTGTATGCTGATAGTCGATGTGAGCGATTCCGCCGGTTCGAAACCCTTCAATAATTTGGCTTGTAGGGTACAGACTTTCATAACTTTCCTTACTGCCAATTACTTCAAACCCCAACTGCAGGTTACGATATTGATTCGCGTGTAAAGGGTGCCAGAAAAAGGTTACATCTGCACCCCATAGTAATTTATTATAGAAGTCTGGAAAACCTTGATCGGAACGCGAAGATTGTTTCCATTGTCCCTGATATAATATACTGCCTCCTACATCGGCACTCAGCTCTGTGCCAAATTCAAAGCTGGTTGTTATACGACCACCGTAGGCATAATCTTCCGGGCTTCTTAGCCCCCTGTAAACAGTAGGGTTGTTGGGGATCGGTAGATTCAGTCCCAGTTTTTCATTTGCTATTTCATACAATTCGCTCTCATCATATATATGGCGATCCTCATAGTCATAATGGCCACCGTGGGGAACCGCGCCGATCATTTCAGCAACTCTATCTGCAGTAAAATATTGAGCGTTATCGGGCGGATCGAAATCGTGGGTATGCCCATCAATAAGGTCATAAACCGAAGCAGTAACCTCTAAATAATGGGGTATTGGTACCAACCATGATAACTCTATACCTCTAAGCCCCATCATACCTCCGGCATATTCCCTGTGGATACGCGGCTCAGATATAAAGGGCAAAGCATGGGTATGAAAACGGTTCCACCTGCCAAAATTGGCCAGCATCAATCCGCCCTTTAATTTAAGATTAAACGGCAACAGCGGGAATTGAACAAATGCCTCATGCAATTCTGCTCCTTGTTGGGAAAACAGTACATTTCCCACCAAAGAGGCGTAGGGATCTATATTGGCACTGATTATCAATTCCGCCTCTCGCAGGATGAGCCCCGGGCTCTTCCAGGAACCCGAAGCATCATGCACATCAGTGACAGCATCTACAGTCAACCCAACGTTTGGATTTTGCCACGTTGGAGATACTTGTGAACCTAAAACCGATGTAGCCACAAAGGCACCAATAATCAAAGCCCGGAACGACGTTCGATTAATGGCTATGCCCATGGCTGCCCTCCTCAATAATTACTTCCACAGTATCAAATGCTGTGGGCCCAATTTTTATAATGTTTTCACCAGGGTTTGCACTAAAAACAATCGCTTTTTTTATCAATTCACAACCAGTCTCTTCGGCGATTTGCTGTGCAGTGAATGTTCTCTCAATTTCTGATTGTGCAACACCTTCGGCTGTGCTGTTGGTTATTTCAAGCGGCACATCTTCGCTGGTCATTACAAACACATCTCCGGTGATATCGGGGCCTAAATAGATATAGCCGCCTTTACCCCCCTCTATATCGGTAAGAACGACCCTGAAGAGCGTGTGGTAAAAATCCTCCAGTTGCAGACCAGGATGAGTTGAAGCAGCCTCAATGACCACCCCTTCATCGGTCATGTGATCACACCCATGCTCGATTATACCGAAATCGCTGTGGTCACCATGAACACATGTTGATGAGTCATTGCAGCCAGTAGCCCATAAAACAACTATTGCTATGAAAAAAACTTGTACTACCATATGTATAAATTTCATTGTATACTCCTGTTCTGTATTTTTGTTTAGACAATAGGAATTAACGCACAAATAGCTTCTATCTGTTTAACAATGCTTATCTGCGATCTTAAAACTTATTACGGAGTTGTTACAATTCAAAACAGAGGTGGAGCACGAGATCCGGGTAGTAGATAGGAGATGTCTGAAAAAACTACAGTTTTCTTTGGCCTGATAGTACTTTGAAAGTGGTAAGAGATGAGATTGGCGACTTGAAATAGTGCTGTATTTCGTTTAGCCATTGCCTGCCACATGCATGGGGAGCATAAATCTTTTTTATGCTTATCATCATTGCACTCAGGGGCAGCAATTTGTTCAAATTCAGTGTACTCAGAGTGATTACATATATGTTTTTCTTCACTGCAGGTTTCATGCTCATTAAACCCATGATCATGAAATGCAGGTAAATGGGAAGTAATACTGATAAAGGTATATAGCAGAATCGTCAGAGCAACAGTTGTTTTAGTCTGGAATTTATACCTCGTTTTATTATCATTATTCATGATTTTAAAATAGTTCATGTTCTCTTATCTACCCAACACGAAAGTGAAACATCTAATTATTTTAAACTTATGCTTCCTATTGTTTTTAAGTTGCGAACTTTGCTGCTATTTGTTTCCACAACTTCTATGCCATAATCATTGTTTTTAAAGGTAAAATAAAAGAAGCTATAGCTGATACTACAGGCGAAAACGACAGTGGAAAAGTAACTGGTCAAAAAAAAATGTTTGCGTTTATCTGACACACGATCACCCGTTAGCCCCAAGTGTGCAACGTCTATTGATCATAGAAACTTATAAGAAAAGTGGGTACCATTATTAAAACGATTTTTCATAGCGACGGCGACACGTAAGTTTGAAAGATCGCTTCATCCCTAACCGCAGCGTCTGTTTACCTCAGCCCCCTGAGCCTAACTCTTAGGGCAAAGTAAAATAAAACACAGCCCCTTTATCAGGCTCCCCCTCTGCCCACACTTTACCCCCATGGCGCTCAATAACTCTTCGTACAATAGACAAACCGACCCCGGTACCACCATACTTTTTCTCTGCATGTATACGCCTGAAAGGTTCAAAAATGATCTGTGAAGAGCCTTTATCAAACCCTATTCCATTGTCCCTGATAAAAAAGCGTTTAGTGCCATTGCTTGTAGTTGTTCCAAATTCAATTCTGGTAATAGGGCGTGTTGAGGTAAATTTAAAGGCATTTCTGAGAAGATTTTCGAGTACCATATGTATCATACCGTCATCTGCCCTGGCGTGTACATTATCTTCAATAACAAACTCCACTTCTCTTTGGGGATGATCTTTTTTCAGCTCCTCTGTAATCTCTTTTACCATAGCACTGAGGTTAACATCATCTCGGTTTACCTCTTGTCGGCTGACGCGTGAAAGCTTAAGCATATCATCTATAAGCCGCTGCATTTTTTCTACACCATTTTCGATCCTGCGCAGGTACTCCTGCCCCTCTTTATCCAAGCACTCGGCGTATTCCTCTAAGATAATGTGGCTGAAAGACCCAATGATACTTAGTGGATTTCGCAGATCATGGGATACAGAGTAGGAGAAGGATTCCAGCGAATGGTTAGCTTCTTCGAGCTGCCACTGCATACGAAACAGTTCAGTTACATTGCGCACGATTTGTGCTGCGCCCATGATTTGACCCTGACTATTGCGAAGGGGATTGAAACGAATGTCATAAACCTGTTTTTTCTCTTGTGTGGGACCAAATTCCTTTATCTCCCTAAAGGCTTCTCCTTTCATTGCCCTTCCCCACAGTTTTTTTGCCTTAGCCTGCTCCTCCGGCCAGGGTGCCATGACATCTAACATACTCATTCCCACTTTTACCTCTCTTCCCCAATACTTATCGAAATCATGCCTGAATGGTTCATTTAAAAACAGAAAACGAAAATCCAGATCCTCTGCTGCAATAAGATCATCTGTTCCCTGCGCAATGCTGTAAAGGAGTTCGTGTGCCCGACGAAGCTCCTCCTGAGACCGATTGCGTTCTGTAATATCCACAGCAGAAGATATAAACACCTTCGTGCCCCCCAGCTCAACAACTTCAGCGGAAAAGAGCAGATCTAACGTTTCACCATCTTTGGTGCGCATCACCGTATCCTGAAGGTATACTCTGCCTCCTGAAACGATTTGTTGTTTTACTCTCTCCATCGCCTCAGGTGTGGTGATACCAAGCTCCAGAGGAGAATGCCCAATCAGCTCACCTCTTGAAAACCCGGTAAGGTTACAGAAAGCATCATTAACATCCAAAAATTTGTCATCCTCAACACGCATCAGCGAAATTAAGGCCGGGCTGCTATAAAAAAAATTAGCGAACTTGGTTTCGCTTTCATAAATTTGACTTTTTGATACTTTGGCTTGCTCTGTTAGATCCTTCCAGTTGCCTATGGCTCCTATTATTTTAAATTTTGAATCGCGTATCGGGGCCGCATCTACCTGAAGATGCTTTGTTTGCCCGTTAGTTTTGAGTGCCAGTTCGTTTCCACTATACACTTCACCGGTAATTACTGCTTTTGAAAGGGGTATATCACCAGGACGGTTCAGTCGTAATCCATCGGGCCACTGAAGGTTAAGCTTTTGAAGCAATGCAGTTTCGCTTGAATTTTGTAAGTCAATAACCGGTACACCTAGTATTTTTTCCAGGTACCTACTGACTCTCAACAGCACATGATTAGAATCGGTAATCATGATACCTTCAGGAATAAACTCAAGCAAAGCATTTAGCGCAGAGGTACTTTCTTCACATTCTCTTCGTACATTTTTCAGTTCGGTGACATCATTACCGTCAATAATGATTTCAACCACCTCTCCTGATAAGTCACGTACAGCTCTTGCACTCCAGGAAAAGTTGATTATGCTGCCGTCCTTTCGTACCCCTTCACTCTCGTTGTGGTAGTGCTCATAGGGACTTTGCAATAGTTCTCTTATGAAAAAATTGTTTTTTCCATCATCAGGTATAATGGTACCTACAAACCGCTTTCCCATAAGCTCTCTACAGCTGTAACCAAACACTCTTTCGCTGAAATGGTTAGACTTTGTGATTAAACCATCACGGTCAACAGTAATAATAACGCAGCTTATCTCTTCAACCAATTGGTGGTACTTATGTTTTGATTGATGTAACTCTGTTGTATCCTCTATTGTAAGAAGAAATATGGCGGGTACCTGCCCCCCCATTTTCATAAATCTGGCATTAAAATGCAGCATTTTCTTGCTGTTCTCTTCAAAAAATTGCGCCTCTGTATATTCTTTTTCACATTCAGAATTCTTTAAAACACTAAGCAGCTCATGAATCACGGGGGTATCAAAAACCCCCTTTTTAAGCGTATAGAATGGAACCAACGATTTTATCACTAAGAGTCCAGTTAATAAGGGGGTTTTCTATCAGGTTACTGTTGGGAATAATAAGGTGCTCGTTATTGGGTGTGCGTATACGGGCACTTCTAAGACCGATCCTTTAAACCGTTCCAATTGAAGTGTTTAGTTCGATAAGGTCACCTGTTTTAACCGGCCGCTCCACAAGGAGAACAAGCCCACTGATAAAATTTTTAATGATATTCTGACTTCCAAAACCGAACCCCAGAGCAAGTGCACCACCCAGGAGAGTGAATACTGTTAATGGAACCTGAACAATATTAAGTGCATATAAAGAAAAAAGTAACGATAACAGGTAAAAGGAGAGCTTCCTACCTGAGAGCAACATATATGGTTCTTTGTTTCTTACTACCATAAATGGATAAACTTTTTTAAGCTGTAGAAACACCTTTTTAATTAAAATATATAATGCATTTCTGCTGGTGTCTGATAAAGAAGTGAAAGCCAGCTCCTAACACAAAAAGTCGTTTTGTTACAACGATTCAAATAACCTACGAAAGGAACCACTTAAAACAAAAACAGCACAGGCCCCTTTTGTAGGACTCATGCTGTTAACTTGAATTTGTTACTGTAACTTATCAGTTTACCTTCCCACTCTCTTTTGTACCATATGTTTGTTATCCCGAACCCAATTGTAGTACTCTTTTCTGGTAAGCTTTGAAGCAGCGTCTTCATCAAGGATTACCGTTGCATAACAGTGTAGCTGCAGGGCCGAAGCGGTTACCTGAGAAGTCACGGGGCCTTCAATAAACTGCGCAACCACATCAGCTTTGCTCCTTCCGTTCGCGATAAGCAGAATTTTACGTGATTCCAGAATTGTTCCAATTCCCATTGTTACCGCAAAACGTGGTACTTCATCAATGTGATTGAAAAACCGCGCATTGTCTTCGATTGTCTGTTTATAGAGAGCCTTTACCCTTGTGCGGCTGGCAAATGACGAACCGGGTTCGTTAAACCCGATGTGACCATCCCGTCCTATGCCCAGTACCTGAAGGTCTATACCACCAGCTTTCTGTATCTGCGACTCATACCAAAAACTAAATTGCTCAGGATCATCAATATGCCCCTGAGGTACAAACACATTTTCCTGGTTAATATTAACGTGCTTGAAAAAATTCTCCCGCATAAAATAGTTATAGCTGTTAACATGTAACGGAGCAAGACCGACGTATTCGTCAAGATTAAAGCTTTTAACTTTAGAAAAATCCAGCCCTTCTTCATTATGCAGGTTAATGAGATGCTTGTAAGTACCAATCGGTGTGTCTCCAGTAGCCAATCCCAACACCAAATCGTGTTTATTCTTTATCTCTCTTGCAATATATTCGGCTGAAACTCTGCTCATATCCTCATAATCAGATGTGATGATTATCTCCATGTATGGCTCCTTTATTCAGATTGGGGATTAAACGAGTGGGGATCGAAGTCTTTTTTAGAAAATATTAATCAGCAATAGTGAAAATGAAGAAAAAAATGTTTTTTTTGCATAGTTTCTCTGCTGATTTGAAACCTGCTTACTTAGTATCTGTACTGAAGTATACACTATGATACTGGAATTGTGTATCTATGCCCTAACGAACACTATAAAGGTAACTTTCTGGGTTTAACCCCCTTCAGCTTACCCTAAATTATACTGCCAAAGTAGACTCTTTCTCTGTGGCCCGCCCTATATCTTCGTTTTCATTCTGATTTTTATCTCTTGAGTTATACCTTGCACACCCCGGTCCACCGAGCACACTGTGACCGCCCGAAACCGGCGTTACGCTTATCTGTGTACTGATCTGCTCTTTTAATGCACTAACATGGGAGATTATTCCAATCAGTTTGCCATCCTGCTGAAGCCCCGAGAGTGTTTCCAATGCAGTTTCCAAAGCTTCCTCATCCAGGGTACCAAAACCCTCATCGAGAAAGAGTGAATCCACGCGAACCTTGCGACTGGCCATCCTGGAAAGCCCCAGTGCCAGAGTAAGACTTACGATAAAACTTTCTCCACCCGAGAGATTCTTTGTCGAACGGATCTCGCCAGCCTGATAGTTATCAATTACATTGAGCTCGAGGGGTTCCTGGTCATCACGAATAAGCAGGTATCGATCGGTCATATTTTGAAGCTGACGATTGGCGTGGGACACCATCAACTCAAATGTCAAACCCTGAGCAAAGTTACGGAATTTCTTTCCGTCTGATGATCCAATCAACCCGTGCAGCTTCTCCCAGCGCCGACACTCCCCCTTCTGAGCCTCTATCAGGGACTGTTTCTCCTCGATACGTTTTTTTGCTGCAACATTCTCCCTTAACCTATGATTAATGCCTGCAATGGTTTCACGCATCTGTTTCAGTGATAACTCATATTCTTTATGCTGCAGCTCAAGTTCTTCCAGTGGTGTAGCTGTAGTAACTCTCTTATTTTCTGTTGCCAAACGTGTTTCACGGTCCATTTGTTTCGCCCTGATCTCTGTTTGCCGGTCATCCATCTGTTTTGCTTTTAGAGAGATAGTCTGCTGTTGGTCCGTACTCAACCGGGCTTCAAGAAACTCCTTTTCATCAGAAAAGCCCAAACCTTCCAGTGCTGCATGTAGTTGCGATTCTGAGTTTTTCAACTCGCCATTTCTAATGACTATAGTACCTTTTAGTGATTCCACAAGGGTTTGTGCAGCGTTGAACTTTCGCTGAACCTCCTCTTTAGCCACTCTGACTTTTTTTTCTTCCTCCTCAGCATCACTTATAGCACGGTTCAAACATTGTTCTTCATAATTGGGCCTTTTCTCACCAAAGAGCGCCTTACGCTCTTCCACTCCTGCAGCAAACTCTTTTTTTAGAGCCTCAAGCTTTTTATACTTTTCATCTAAAACATCATCTTGGGTCTCGATAACCGCATCCAGGCGCCTCAGATCACTTTCCGAAGTTGCAATCAATTTCTCTATATCACTTTTTCTGTTTGCATGTGACAACCAGCCATCAAGACGTTTTTTTAATGATAGAAGCAGTGAAGAAACATCGCTGATCTCGGTAATACCAAGGGGCTTAAGCCTCTCAGACGCAGCCACTTTTAAGGCGGCTAACTCAGATCGTTTTCTCTCCAGGCTCTCCCTAAGCTCAGACACCGCTTTACCGGCAATCCCTTTCTCGTGCTCCGCGGCGGCTTCACGCTTTTCACATTCAGTCAGAAGCTTAAGTGCTAAAGCGTGCTCCTCTTCAAGCTTCCTTATGGCAACCTCCTGATTCTCTGCCTGTTGTATTATTCCGTTAAGCGATTCAACTCTCTTTTCAGTCTCATCGGGGACAGGAACATTACCCTGTGCAAATGGGTGCTCGTGTGCCCCGCAGAGCGGACAGGGTTTTCCATCCTCAAGTCGTGAGCGATGATCCTCAAGCTCTGAGATCTTTGCCAAAAAAGCCATCTCCCGAAGCAATGTATCCTTCTCTGTTCGATACTCACGCAGCAATCGCCCTGCCAGCAGTTCGCTTAGAGTTTCTTTTTTATGCTGCAACCTTTTTACTATGTCATTGAGTTCCCGGCTACGTACCTTACACAGTTCCTTGCTCTCTTCTGATTTTTTTGTCGCCTCATCCAGTACGCCAAAAGCTTTTTTCTGCTCAGTTTCCTTTTGCTCAATTTCCTTTTGTCTGGAAAGAAGCGCTCCCAGCTGCTCCTCTACCCCAGCCAGACCACTGACCAGCCACTCATCGTGTGAGTGTTCTGATAAATACCGATCCGTATTCTCCAAAGACCGCTTTGCTGTGGTAAGTTTTCCTAACAGCGTCTTTCTTTCCTGTTTGTCCCGATGGATCTTTTGAGCATCTTTTTTGCAACCATCCTCACACTCTTTTATAGCTGTTTTCTGCTGCCATAGCAACTGATCAAGAGAGCGGACTTTCTGAATAACCGGCGCCGCGGTTTTAAGCTCCTCTTTTGCTTTGACTATGTGTTTCTCAGCCGACAACAGCCGTTCAGCAAAACTACTTACAGCCTTTTCCAGGTCAGGAAGCGCCTCCTTCTCTTTTTTAAGCGACTGCTGATCATACGCCAACTGATTTCTTAATCCTGTGACCGACGCATACATACCATCCAGTGACGCTGCCTTCTGTGCACGGGCAAGCCTTTCACGCTGTGGTTTGAATGCCTCGATATCACCTTGCAATCGGGACCATTCATCAGAAAGACCGACCAGTTCCTTTTTCAGCTCTTCGACCGATTTCAGACATGTAATCGCTTGTGCAGCTCTATTTGCTTTATTGGTTAGGTCTTGTTCCTCTTTTTGCTTCTGTTCAAGTTCCTTCTGCAGCTCTTTTTCGAACTCAGGCTCAAGGATCACAATGCCTTTTGTTTCTGCCTGAAGCAAACTGAGTTTTTCACGTTCATCACGTTGCCGCTCATGAACACGTCGTGAGATTTCCGAATAGATCTCTGTACCGGTGATCTGTTCGAGGATCCTGGATTTCTGCTCAACATCAGCTTTAAGGAAGGTGTCAAAACCTCCCTGTGCTAAGAGTATCGACCGTGTGAACCGGTCAAAGTCCATACCGGTTTTCTCTTCTATAACAGCGCCCACCAGACTCTTTTTTGTCTCAATAAGTTTACCGGTATCTCCATTGGCGATCTGATGTTCCTGATCCTGTAATTTGCCATCAGTCTTTTTACGTGCCCGACGCTGCTCCCAGTGGCACCGATAGCGACCGGCCTGAGATTCAAACAGCACTTCTGCATAGCATTCACCGGTTTGACGTGACATAATCTCATTTGCACTCTTTGTAATCTTTCCAAGCCGGGGTGTGGCGCCATACAGCGCAAGACACAGTGCATCAAGGATAGTTGACTTACCTGCACCTGTTGGTCCTGTCAGTGCAAATATGCCGTTTGAAACATATTCCGGATCGGTGAAATCAATAATCCATTCACCATAAAGGGAGTTAAGGTTCTTAAATCTCAGTTCAAGTATCTTCACAATCAGCCGCTCCTATTCTGCGTTCCTGTCATCTTCTTGAAGAGACCTGAGTATTTCGTTATAAGAAAGCGTCAGTTCCTCCCGGTCTTCATCAGTAACATCAAACGCATCCATGCAACGGGCAAAGACATCTCCTTCATCCAGATCATCAAGGGTTTCTTCTTCACAGATATTATTTATGACCCGATCAATTGCCCTTCTGTTCCTTATCCGCCTTATTTCCATTGTAGAATCAGCTATTGCTTCATCGAGCATATCCCTGAGATTACCAACAACATCTTTGCCTGTATACTCAATTTCCAGCCATGCCCCACTGTTTTCAGTTTTAAGCTGTTCGATCGTTGTGAGAATATCGTCCAGTGATCCAACGATTCGAATCAATTGCTGAAAAAGCGGCACCTTTATCTCTTTTATATCAGGTGCGGTGCCGTTAAAATCCACAACAATCACCTTTTTTTCATGATTTGCTTCGCCGTAGCCCATCGGCAGAGGTGAACCACTGTAGCGTATGTGCTCCCTTTTCCCAACTACCTGAGGGACATGAAGATGTCCGAGCGCAAGATAGTCTATCGATGATGGAAACAGATCGATCCCTACATGGGCAAGTGACCCCACGTAAAGCTCACGTACTCCGTCGCCTTCAACAGTTTTACCCCCCGCTGTAAAGAGATGCCCCATAGCGATGAGTGGAACGTTAGTAAAGCCCATCTTTGAAAACTCCAAACGTTTCTTCTCTGCAACCGCACAGACTGTCTCGTAGTGGCGTTTTACTCCATCGATGAGCCGGGCATTTTTATCATCAATTGTTTCTCCCGGTAAAGCAGTGCGGATATCCTTGTCGCGCAGATAGGGTACGGCACATACGATCGCCTCAGGCGTATTGTTGTTAAGTAGGCATAGCACTTCATCCTGAGCAGATTCTGTCATGGAGCCGATCACATGTACATTAAGAGCCCGCAGCAGCTCTTTGGGCGCGTTTAGAAATGATGGCGAATCGTGGTTACCGGCTATAACTACGACATGCCGGCAGCGACTGTTTGAAACAGTACAAAGAAAGCGGTAATAGAGCTCCTGAGCGCGATTTGCGGGTGTGCTGGTATCAAACAAATCACCGGCCACAAGCAGAGCATCAATACGCTCCTGCTCAATAGTTTTAGCCAACCAGTCCAGAAACGCAGCGAATTCATCATACCGTTTTCTGCCATAGAGCGAGCGCCCCAGGTGCCAGTCTGATGTATGAAGGATCTTCATGGCTCCCCCGCTGATCGCTTGTTGTTTTTACTTTGGCAGCTTCTTTTGCCGAGCTGACGATGTAGCTTCATAGAGTGCATACGCTCCTGAGTGGTAGTTTGGGCGTTTTCCCGGTTAAGTACCTAATAATATACAAGGTGCCCGGTGTTTAATATTCTGTTTAAGGCGTTTTAGTTTATGCTTTCGATGATTAAAATGGAGCTGTTTTTTGCAGGGGGAAGATCGGCTCTCAAGTCGTGGAACGGTCTTTGTGGCAAAAGGCCCCGGGGAACTGAGGTAGTGCATTTAGCGTTTCCTGGGCGGAGATTCAACAGATCCGCCCCTCGGCTACGCTCGGGGAACTGAGTTAGTGCGCTGCACGGCAAGCAGATTCAGCTAGCTTCCTTAGAACTGAAAACACACCCTCCCCCTCTACCCACCTTCCTTCAGGGTAAAAAAGAATGTTGCACCTTTGCCACTCTCACTCTCTGCCCAAACACTCCCCCCATGACGCATTATGACTCTCTCCACAATCGCCAGCCCCACACCTGTACCTTTAAAGTCCGAATCCGCGTGCAGTCGCTGAAAGGGAGCAAAGAGCTTCTGAGCGTGCTTCATATCAAAGCCCGCACCGTTATCCCTGATAAAGAAAACCCGTTGTTCGTTTTCTTTAACAAATGAGCCAAATTCCACGCGGGGACGCTCGGTTTTAGCAGTGTATTTCCATGCATTTGACAACAGGTTCGTTAAAGCGACGCTCATTAACTGCCGATCCGCGCGCACCCGAAGCCCCTCTTCTATGCTGACCGTAACCACCCTGTCGGGGTGTTCAGCTTTTAACTGCCCGATCGCCGAACGAACCATTTCGCTAAGATCGAGTTCTGAGATATCCATCTGCTTACGCGATATCTTTGAAAGCGCCAGCATGTCATCGATAATGGTATTCATCCGCTGCGCACCAGAGTGGATCATTCGAAAATAATCCTGGCACTCTTCACTCAGCTCCTGAGAACAATCTTCAATGATAATATCAGCGATGCCTCGTATGGATCTGAGCGGATTACGCAGATCATGGGCAACCGAGTAGGAAAATGCTTCCAGCTCCTTATTAGCGGATAAAAGAGAAGCCTCTGCCTCCCTGCGTCGTTTCAGTTCTTCTGCGATACGGTACTGAGATTCACGGGAGCGAAGAGCCGAATGAACCGCCGATAAGAGTGTGCGCTTGAGTACCGGGCGCTCCAAAATAGTAGTGTTAAGTCCTCTGACACCGGTGTTGATAATCGCCCACGTTTTATCTGATGTAAGCCCTATACTTGCCATAACAATAACCGGCAAATCGGACCATTCAGGTTGCTGATCAATAGCTTCAGAAAGCCGCGCGATATCCGCCATTGAAAATACCTCTTCCGCGATGAGCGCAGCACCCGCACCTGTACTGATTCTATCACACAACTCTTCAAATGAATGGCAGACGCGACACTCCAGACCATCCTTAACAAGTACATTTTTTAGAACTGAAGCATCTTCCCCTGCAGGAGCTAAAATGAGAACAGTGTGTTTGGTAGGGAGACAATCAGCCATATTAGTTGTTTTCCTTTGGTGGCAAATCGGAGCCGGTATATTTTGGTGATCCGGTTCCGATACCCTCAAACTCCTCTAACACCGGACCAATATGCACCCCCTGTGAATCCATATACAGCTCCCTGATTGATCGCTGGTGATTACCCGTACGCTTTTTCACCACCGATAAAGCCTTATGCACTTCACCCCTGTGTTCAAAATAGCCAAGATTAATCACCGTATCTGCCACATAGGAAACATTAAAGGTATGTTCCGCTGCACTTAACCCAAAACCGACATGATGAGCCATGGTTAAAAAGGTAACTACACCCTGGACACTGAGAAAACTGGCCAATTCATGAATATGTACCGAAAGAAAGTGCTCATCAGGGAGTGCATACGCATACCCGTTTAGGCTATCGATAATAATTTGTGAGATATCCTCATTGAGCACAGAACGAACAATAATATCAGTGAATTCACCTGCCGACAGTTCCGCAGGATCAACCTGATTAAAGACAATACGGCCATCGTTCATGTAAACATCTATGTCTATCCCAAGACTTCTGGTTCTCTTAACAAAGGTGGATATGCGTTCGTCAAAGCAAAATACCAAAGTGCGCTCATCGCGTAGTGCCGCAGCTGAAGCGAACTGGGACGCAAGCGCTGACTTGCCGGTACCGGCGGCACCCTGAAGAAGGACGCATGTACTGCGGTCTATTCCACCACCCAGGTTGAAATCAAGCTCAGCAATACCACTTGAAACTAATTCGGGTGGAAATTTCCTGCGATAATCAGATGAGATCAGACGGGGAAAAACCCTTACACCTCCCTTTACAATTTTATAATCGTGGAAACCAGAGATGAAAGGGTGACCACGGAGTTTTTCCACACGAATACGACGCCGGTCTGGTCCATAAAGAGGTTCGCTCCGGCTCATCTCGATTACACCGTGCACAATGGTCTTCAAAATGGTGTTTTCTTCCCCTACCGTATCGGTCAACAGAGCGGTACAGGAACGGGGCTCCAGAAATCGCTTCAGCGTCATTAGTTGTCGCTGGTACCAGCTGTTTTCTCTTGCAAGCAATCGTATTTCACTCAGAGAGTCTATCACCACTCTTTGAGGACTATACTCTCTAATTAAATTAATCAGCTTTTCGACGATCTGGGGCAGCTCAATCTCAACAGGGTAGAGCATCGTTTGACCAGGGCCCGGCTTATCGCCAAAATGAGTGGAGATGTGTTCAATCTTAAGCCCCTTAAGTGACCACCCATGAGAGGTGGCTATTCGCTTAATCTCAAGTTCTGTCTCCGATGTGCAAAGATAAAGACATCGCTCCTTATCTGCAACACCCTTTAGCAAAAACTGAAGCGATAGCGTCGTTTTCCCGCTACCGCTTGTACCATATATGCCATACATCTGATCCCGGGGTAAACCGCCCTGAAGAATTTTATCCAGGCCGGAAATACCGGATTTCATATATTCAGTCATTTCTGCCACTATTACCCACTCTCCTTTACCATCAAATTTTTAAGCAAACAGGTATAAATCTAACGCTGTTTATCCTGTGGCCTGTTTTGCTGCTGTTTTTTGTTCTGAGTCTGAGACGCTCCTCTGATACGCTACGTCCTTAAGCCAAGTTCCATCAACTGTTTCATATACGCTTCTTGAAAGCCCCAACCTTCAACATCACCGTTTTTTATATAATTAATTGATTTTCTGATCGGAGCACCCTTTTGCCCTTAAGCGCCAATACTGTACTCTATTCCAAAGCCCTTGCGTGGTGATAAGCTTTCGATTTGAAGCGCGGCCTACTCCCCGTGATCGCAAATATTATTCCCCTGTCTTCCCTCTAGTGTATATCCCTATTGAAACCAGCAATCAGAGCTGCCAGAAAGTAGGCCGCTACAATCGGTACCGACATTTAATGAGTAGTTTTGCCGCAAAATCTCTGACCTCAGGTACCAATAGTTGCTCAGCGTCTTTTTCCAAACCGATTCCGGACAGTATCAGACTTCTCACGGTTTCAAACTGAATCCCTCTGTTAGGATCATTAAGATTCTTGTACAAAAACTCTTTTGCACCCAAGTCGTGTAGACCACTCAGAGATCGTATTACCTTGTATTTAACCATTTCTGTCTGATGAATACTGTACAAGCCAATAATTTTACGAGAGTCCATTTTGACCCTGTGAGAATACACCATATGACCAATAACATCAATCAGTTGCTCTAAAGCCAAAAGCGATTGCAATTGGTATGCAAAATCAATAAACCGACCGAGATACTGTTTATCAAAACGGCACAGTGTACGTGCGGCTAAATCTCGTGGCAATGGGTAGGATGTTTTTAGAAAGCCTTTTTGGGGAATCTCTTTTTGCTGATTATTACCAATTGTAGAGAGCATTTCAAGCAGATATGGATAGGCACTATCCTGTAGCGTAACTAAAGACTCACAAACAGCTATCCGTGTATATAATTTCTTCTCCACCCAAAGCCGATCGCATAGAGCTTTAACTGATCTCTCAGTCCCACATTCAGACAGTAATTTAGAAGCGATTGTTCTTTTAGCCGCAACTGATGAATAAAGCATTTTTATCAGTGTATCTTCACTGTACCCTTTAAAGGGAGCGAGTTCATCATCCCCGATTTCACCTCTGCCTCTTCTATCGTTTACCATCGTGTTGCCTGATCCAATTGTTTTTAGCGGATAACTACGTTATTATCTCAGGAAAATATATCTTCCCTGTATTGTTACAGGAGCTTTTGAGATATTAGTGCATAGGAGTTTTGCTGAGCTTATTCAATTTCCCTTTCCTGCAAAACTGTCCCGAAGGCTAACACATACCCCCTATTGTACCTTTGGGCAGCATTTGTTTTAATACTTGTCTCCCAAAAAAGAGTCCCTCTAATGCCAGTTTATACAACCCCTTACAGCTACTCCAAGGCTTAAAATGTTCTTAGTTTGAACTATTTAACAAAAAATTTAAACGAAACTCTTTACACCCTGGGTATAATTTGATATAATGATTGTAAGAATTTACTGCTGGTTTTTTGGATAGACTTCCATCTTCCTGACAGAGGGCCATAAGCGATTGTTTAAGCGCTTCAAAATTCGCTGGTGCTTGCAAGAGAAGGTAACATGTGATAAACATAATTGCCACATTTCTGTTCAGTTTTATGACTGTGTTCAGAGCTAAGCAGAAAAACCTTTGATTTTTTGTGATGAAGATGACATCCAGAAGCAAAGGAGATAAGGGGTTTGGGCAAAAAGGAAAATATATGGGAAATGAGACTAATCCAATCATAAACAACCCTATTATGGGCTATGCTCACCACCGTATTATTCTAAACGATATGGGGATTCCCATAGATTATGAGTTTTTAGAAGTAAACAGGGCATTTGAAACTATCACCGGATTAAAACGAGAGGAACTGATCGGTTGCACTGTTCGCCAGGTACTTCCCGATATTCAAAAGGATCAGTTCGATTGGATTGGCTGTTATGGTGAAGTGGCACTTAAAGGGGGTGAGAGGGTGTTTGAGCAGTACACAATGCCATTTAAGAGGTGGTATAAGGTACATGCTTATAGTCCCCAAAAGTATTTCTTTTCCACCACTTTTGTTGATGTAAGTACAAATCATTTCATAGCAGAAGCATCAAAAGAGATGAGTGCTTATTCAGTGGAAAATGTTGACTACCAAAAAATTGCCGAAACAATGCTTACTCTTTCGGGTGCCAAATATGTGGGATTAAATAAATTTGAAAAGAATGGAAAGAATTTTAGAACGGTTGCCCTGACAGGTGAAAAGGATCATCTGAAAAGGGCCCAAAAAATTCTAAACTCCAGGCTTATAAAAAAAGAGTGGGCATATGACCCAATCCGTGAAAAAAAGACAAAAGATAATAAAACAACCTTTTTTGATAATCTTCATGAGCTTACGGGTGATTCATTACCCGGTTCTTTAATAAAGGTAGTGGAAAAAACCTTTCATTTGGGTAAAGTCGTCGTCGTTAAAGCTATTAAGGATGATACAATCCTGGGAGATTTTACGCTTATCTATGAATCAGAAAAAGAGTTGCAAAACCAGGTTATAGTAGAGGCCTATTCTGATATTACCGGCATGCTTTTTAGCAGAATTTATGCTGAAAATGATTTAAAGAAGCAAAAAGAGGAGCTTGAGTGTTTTTTCTCGATGAACCTTGATCTTTTATGTATTGCCGATCTTAATGGCTACTTTTTAAAAACCAATGAAGCGTGGGGCCAGGTGCTTGGCTACGCGACCGAAGATCTGAACAAAAGAAAGTTTCTTGACTTCGTGCACCCTGATGACCTTAAGCCTACTTTGGAAGCAATACAAGATCTGTCTGAAGGTAAGGATATCCTAAATTTCGTCAACAGATACAAATCTAAAGATGGCAGCTACCGATACATCGAATGGCGGTCTCATCCTAAAGATAATCTTATTTATGCTGCAGCCCGGGATATAACTGAACGAATCACCAATGAAAAAAAAATCCAAAAACAAAATCGGTTCCAGAAAATTGTTACCGATATCTCAGCTCTTTTTACAGGAATTCAGGGACAGCATGAGTTTGATACAAGTGCTAATACAACCTTACAGAAGCTCGGAGATTTTTTTAGTGCAGACCGGGGCTATATTTATCAATTGTCTGAAGACCAGGGTAGGATGAGCAGCACCCATAGATGGTGTTCGGAAAACACTACTTTGCCAATGCTTCATTTTCGGGATATATTGGTGGATTCACTTCCCTGGTGGAAATATCATATAACAGCAGAAGACTTTGTTCATATACCGAGTGTAGAAAAACTGCCCGACGAAGCAAAAGTCGAAAAAAAGAGATTACTATCAAACGGAATCAAATCTGTTCTCACGGTGCCAATGTATGGTGATCGTGGACAATTAAAGGGCTTTTTAGGTTTCGACAAGGTTCGCACTACCTATTGCTGGTCCCAAGAAGCGATCTCCATGCTAAAAGTTATTGGGGGTATCATTGGTAACTCCATAGAACGTATGCGTACTCTGGACAAACTAAAGGAGAGCAAAGAAAAAACAGCAGCAATACTAAGAAGTATGGATGACCTCGTTTTTGTACTTGATCGTAATCTGACTATTAAAAGTATACATCCATTCAAATCCAAACACCTGCTTTTTAAACCCGAATTTTTCCTTGGACAAAGTTTTGATGAAGTTGGGTTCCCCGAACCAGCATATAGCACATTAAAGAAAAGTCTTTCAGAATGTCTGCAATCCAACGATTCCACTTCCGCGCGATATTCTATTGATCTGCCTGCAGGCAGATTCTGGTTTGACGCAAAAATAACTATTCTTAAAGACAAGGATGGTAACACGGCCGGACTAACCTGTGTTATCCGAAACATAACAGACACTATAAAACAGGAACAGGAGTTACTCAGGGAAAAAAGGCAGAGTGAAATATTTTTTAACCAATCTCTTCATGGATTTTTCATAAGTGTATTGGATGAGCCAGTCGAATGGAACGACTGTACCGACAAGGAAAAGGTTTTAGGCTATGTATTAAGTAACCAGCGAATCGTTAGAGTCAACAAGGCTCTGCTTGATCAGTATGGTGCAGATGAAAAGGAACTCATTGGCACTACTGTGGAAGAACTGTTTAAGCATGACATCCTGCATGCCAGAAGCATATACCGTGGGTTACTTGACCGTGGCTCCTGGCATGTAGAAACCATTGAACGAAAGATGGATGGAACACCCATAATTATTGATGGTGACTATATTTGCATGTATGATGAGCAGGGCCGTGTTACAGGACATTTTGGTGTTCAGGTGGATGTAACTCAAAAGAAAAAACAGGAAGAGCAGATCCGCTTTCAAAGCACTATTGTCCAAAACATGACCGATGCTGTTGTAGCCACTGATTTAAACTTCAAAATAACCTATATGAATCAGGCAGCAGAAAATCTTTTCGGTTACTCTCTTGAAGAAGTTAAAGGTGAAAACTTTGGGATATTAAATGCCAAAGCTATGACTCATATCAGTGAGAATAGTTTGTACGATTCTCTGATTAAAGGAAAAGTGTACAAGTCAGAGGCAATTAACAGGCGTAAGGATGGCAGCACATTTAATTGTGAATACAAATTCATGTCCCTGCCAGACAAATTTGGTGAAACTACAGGGTTTGTGGTCATTCAGAACGATGTGACTGCCCAAAGAAAGGCAGAAAAATCTTTACGTGAGAGTGAAGAGAGAATCAAACAGATCATGGCTAACACCCCTGCGGTGATTTATAGTTACAAAATAGACACAAAAGGAAACCGTCACCTTGTTTTTATAAATGATAAGGTCAAAGATATACTTGGTTTTAAACCCGAAAGCTTTATCGGCCATATGGAGTTTTGGGAAAGCCGTATTCATCCTGAAGATCTCAGTAATGTACTGTCAAAAATAGCACGTCTGAAGGACCATCCCAAAACAGAAATTATATACCGTTTCAAGAACAGTAGTGGGCACTGGAGATGGATAATGGACAGACATTGTGTTACAAACAGAAGCGAGCAGGACACCGAAGTTTCAGGAGCATGGTCAGACATCACCGTTCGTAAAGAGTCGGAGGAAGTGCTGCGTGTTTACCAGAGAAGGTTATCGCTTGCCCAGGAATTTGCTCGTGCGGGCACATGGGAATATGATATACAAACATCTTACCTCTACTGGTCTCCTGAATGTGAGGCCTTGTTTGGCCTGAAGAAAGGATCCTTTGATGGAACATTCGATACGTTTCTGTCTTTTGTACACCCTGAAGATAGAGAGCGTGTAGTCAAAACCAGTGAACCTATTAAAATTCTGCAACAGGATACCCCTTTTGAATTTGAGCACAGAATAATAACCCCAAAAGGAGAGATTCGTTGGGTTAGAGAATCAGCAGGTGTTATTCGTGATCAACATAACAAAGCAGTCAAGGTAACCGGGTTTGTCATGGATATTACAGACAAAAAACAGACTGAAAATGAATTACTGCTCGCCAAGGAACAGGCCGAAACCGCTAACAAAGCCAAAAGTGAATTTCTGGCAAATATGAGTCATGAGATCCGTACGCCTCTTAATGGTGTAATTGGCTTTACTGATTTGCTCAAAGATACCCCCCTTACTTCCGCGCAAAAGCAATATGTAGACAAAGCAAATGTCTCCGGACACGCTTTGCTTGGTATCATAAATGACATCCTCGATTTCTCAAAGATTGAGGCTGGTATGATGGAGCTGGAAGTTATCAGAACAGACCTGATAGAACTTATGGAAAACAGCGTGGATATCATAAAATACGCAGCCAGCAGAAAAAACCTTGAAGTGCTGTTAAATATCGACAGTACGATGCCCCGCTTTGCAATGGTAGATCCGGTCCGCCTCAAACAAATTTTTGCCAATCTGCTCGGCAATGCAATTAAGTTTACCGAAAACGGAGAGGTGGAACTGAAAGTAACCTATCAGGAGAAGCAGAAAAACTACGGAAAGCTTGCCTTTTCAGTCCGTGATACGGGAATTGGAATCACTGAAGCACAGAGAGAAAAGCTGTTTAAAGCGTTCTCTCAGGCAGATAGTTCTACCACACGGAAATTTGGGGGGACCGGACTTGGACTAATTATTTCCGATATGATAGCCAAAAAAATGGGCAGTAAAATTAATATCACCAGTACCCATGGTGAAGGAACAACGTTCTACTTTGACCTCTACACCGAAACCGACAAGGGTAATAAACAGAATTCTACAACTCTAAAGCACATCAAACGGTGCCTCATAATAGATGACAATGAAAACAACCGCCTGATTCTAAAACATATGCTAAGTAAGTGGCGTATTGCCAGCGAAACGTGCAGTAGCGGTCTTGAGGCGATTAAACTTCTTGAAGAAGCATCGTCACCTTTTGATGTAATCATCTCCGATTACAATATGCCCCATATGAATGGTATGGAGACAATACGCGTTATCCGTGAAAAGCTAAAACTAACAAGTGATATTCAATCGGTTATTCTACTCCACTCCTCCTCAGAGGAAGCACTGCTGCGAAAACAATGCGATGAAATGGGTGTACGGTTTCGCTTGACTAAGCCAGTAAAATCAGACGACCTTTTTTCTTATCTTTGTAATCTCCATGATTCAAATTTAACAACAGAAAACCGGAAGCAATCTACTGTTTCTGATGTGGCACAAACATCCAAAAAAGCCCAAACAGAAGGTACGTTCAAAATACTGATTGCCGAAGATGTCCCTTTGAATAAAATAATGCTTACAGCGATGCTTGGCGGTTTATATCCCAACGCAATTGTTTTCGAAGCCCAAAACGGTCTCGAAACGGTAAAGCTCTATAACGACCAAAACCCTGATCTGATCCTTATGGATGTACAAATGCCTGAGATGGATGGACTGGAGGCTACAAAAGAGATACGCAGACAAGAAGAACAAACCAAAAAACATGTACCCATTGTCGCACTGACTGCAAGTGCGTTAAAAGAGGAACGGGATAAATGTCTTAGCACAGGAATGGATGATTTCCTAACCAAACCGATACAACAGGAAAAACTCGCCTCGGTGATAAATGATTTTATTCGCACAAAGAGCAAGTGACTAGTTTGTTTTTGCAATAAGAGCTGCGAATTGGATTACGCAAGGTTATAGTACCAGTGCCGGTCAATTTCCAAGGCAGAAAACGTTTCAGGATACCTGCCCTGTACCAGCGCCTGGAAATGTCTATATACTACCCCAAAAGGGTTTTCTATTTTAGCCCCATGAAAATCCTTTTTCCCACAAATCTCGATGTCATCAACGAATATCCCGCGCTTTCAGCGCTTGGGATCTTTTTATGCGCCAGCACCCGGGGCTGCGCCAGAAGACTGGCTTACCCCGGGCTATTATATTGCGCGCTTTCAGCGCTTAAGAAAAAGACCAAGGCCAAAGAAAGTATCATCTACAATAGTGGCCGCCCTGTTGAGCTGGAAGGAGCAAGAGAAAGGAACACTCCTTCTAAAAAAACCATAGATCATACAAATTCGTCTGTTAGCATGATTAACCGATGGGAATTAGTATGTATTACCCCGAAGGGGTTATTCATATTAGCCCCAGGTTTCTCTACCTGGGGCGATCTGGTATTTTCTAAGGTTGGAAGGTTTTTGAGATACTGGTCAATTAGTGAATTCCCGATAGAACAGTTACGCCTCTCGGCTACGCTCGAGGAACTGATTAAGTGCATTGTCCATAACACCCACCTGAGGTGTGGATTCATCTCTTCATCTCTTCATCTCTTCATCTCTTCATCTCTTCATCTCTTCATTCCTTCATTCCTTCATTCCTTCATTCCTTCATTCCTTCATTCCTTCATTCCTTCATTCCTTCATTCCTTCATTCCTTCATTCCTTCATTCCAAATTCCAAATTCCTCCCGCGCTCATAGCCTAAGGCTCCCCCCAAGCGGGTCTTCACACGCTTTCACCACCTGGCCTCCGTAGCTCCCGCGGAGGAGGCCCATAAAATCCTGTTATCTGTTCCTATCGAATAAGAGAGTGTGTGTGTCAAAAAACAGGGTGACTCAGTCAGCCAGTGTCGGTAGTATGATACAGAAATGGTGTTAAGGGCCCTTAGAAGAGCAATTAGAAACAGAAATCCTCAACCTGGTGTTATGATACACTCTGATCGAGGCACCCAGTATGCAAGTGAAGCCTTCAGGGCGGAGTTAGAGAAACATGATTTTATTCAAAGCATGTCCAGGAAAGGTAACTGTTGGGATAATGCTGTTGCAGAGTCCTTTTTCAATTTATAAAACCGAATTGGTTTATCATGAAGCATTCACTGACAGGCAGCATGTTCTAAGTAGCACCTTTGAATATATTGAGCACTACTATAACAGGAAAAGAAGACACAGTGCAACAGGATACTTGTCACCAGTTGATTTCGAAAACCATTTTAAGAAGGCAGCATAAAACCGTGTCTACTTTTTCAGGGAAGATCCAGGTTTCCTACCCTATGCGATTCCCAGACCCTATGCGTTTTCGGGGTATTTTAATCCAATACCAAACGTTTGATTATGCGAAGATGGGTAGTTACCAATTCCCCAAAAAAATAAAGCCACACACCACATCAGGGTATTTTATCCAATACCAAACGTTTGCCTATGCGAAGATGGGTAGTTAACAGTTCCAAAAAAATAAAGCCACACACCACATCAAAATACCACGGTACCACCGATGTAATACCCCGAAGGGGTTACGGCCATAGCATGGGGTTTCCTACCCTATGCTATTCCAGACCCTATGCTATTCCAGACCCTATGCTATTTTTGGACTCATGGAATTCTCTGTTGTTTATTCTCTTTTCACACACTCTCCCTGTCCCGCCGTCTTCATCGCCGTCCCGCAGTTATCTTCCAAAAGCTCCTGTAGCGTTCTGATCGCCGTAGGCTCTCCATGGTTTACAATCCATTGTATGTCTTTGCCCGGTACAGCACCGGCCCATTGCAAAAGTTCATCCTGACCGGCATGGGCCGAAAAGCCACCAATGGTTTCGATCCGTGCGTTTACATTTATCCTGTCTTTGCCGATCTCCACAGTGTTTGCGCCATCAACCAGACTCCGGCCGGGGGTGCCCTGTGCCTGATACCCCACAATCATCACCGTGGTTGATTGGTGGGGAAGAAAGGTTTTGAGATGATTTACAATTCTTCCTCCGGTACACATACCCGATCCGGCAATCACAATGAAAGGCGGGCGCATTCGCGCGATCGATTCTGACTGATTATAGGAGTCTACTATTTTAAGGCCTGTAAATTTAAGAGGTTTATCACCTGCCCTGAGTTTGGCACGTGCCTCGTCATCGTAGTTATCCCGGTAGCGGCTGTAAATTTTGGTTATGTTCGCTGCCATGGGTGAATCCACAAACACCGGCAGGGGATCAATTTCCCCCGACTGAACCAGCGTATTAAGGTGATAGAGCATCTCCTGTGTTCTACCGATGGCAAAGGCGGGGATAAGAAGCACTCCCCTGTTTTCTATGGTGGTTTTTACAATTGAAGCAAATTCCCTGATAGTGTTATCCCGGTCACGGTGATTGCGGTTCCCGTAGGTGGATTCAATGACCACCGTATCGAAAGGCTCTTTCCAGTTTCTGTGGGGGTCCCTGATAAGGGGGGTATTAAGCGGGCCAATATCGCCGGAGAAAAGTGCCCCCTTATCTCCGGCCCGGGCCTCTATATGAGAGGAGCCCATGATATGGCCTGCGTCATAAAGTTTAAATCTGATATCTTTAATGGTGAATGGTACCTGATAGTTGAGGTACAGAAGCCTGCCGCGGGTTTCCTTTACCGCTTCCATGTCGTAGTGGCTATAGGGGCAGTTTCCCCCAAGACGCGCCGAGTCCTGCCATATAACCGGAGCGATCTCACAGGTGGCATACTGACCGTAAACAGAGCCCTTAAAGCCCTGCTGTACAAGTTGTGGTATTTCTCCTATGTGATCCAGATGCCCATGCGTCATCAATACCGCGTCGATCGATTGGGGATCAACCGGAAGCGTTGAATCTTTTTTCGCCTCGTTACCCTGGATGGTTCCACAATCGATCAGCACTCTGGTTTTTTTGTATTCAACAAGGATACAGGAGCCGGTGACACTGTTTTTTGCTCCCAGAAGTGTGATATTCATCACAGTTCTCCAATGGTTATGGTTGTTTTTTAACGCTTTGGTAATAATATATAAGGTGGAATCTTACAAAACAAAAATTTTATTTGACTAGCAAAAGCTATTGAATGGGTTCCCCTTCTCCCCGTGGGAGAAGGGGACAGGGGATGAGGCCCTAACGCTCCACTCACACCCAACCCACCCGCACCTCCCAACAATCCAAGAGACCTCACCCCGGCCTTCGGCCACCCCTCTCCCACAGGAGAGGGACACGCAGAAACGCTTCACTTAGCACCAAAAATTCGGCTTGGTCTGTAAAAAAGATTGGGAGAAAAACAAACACAAACTTTACACTTACAATCCAAAAGCCAATGAATGGGTCCCCCTTCTCCCCCCGGGAGAAAGGGACAGGGGATGAGGCCCGAATGATCTAAAAACCCCCCAACATTTCCCCCTAAATATTAAGCCATTCTTTCCTTAGCTGTTAAAATAATTGTTTGGAGACACTCTTCTATACACCCAAACACCTTCTCGTTTGGTATTCGCAGCGTATAAATCCCCCTTCCCTTAAAAACAGTCTCTCTGTATTTATCACGATTCATCTGCCTAGGGGTTTGGTGCACCAGTCCATCAACCTCAATAACAAGTTTTGCTTTTTCACAATAGAAATCAGCTATAAATCCTTGGATTAGCTGTTGTCTTCGAAATTTCAAACCTGCTAGCTTTCTGTTACGCAACCGGTTCCAAAGAACTTTTTCTGCAGGAGTGCACTTTTTTCGCAACCTTCGGGCATTGGCTATTTGACTATCCTTTAATCGCTGAGATCTGATTATGCCGCTGGTAAGCGATTTTACCATATTGATTTTCTCACTGTTAGGTGTACAACCTTACTGAATAGGTTCCCCTACTACCGGGAGACCTCACCCCGGCCTTCGGCCACCCCTCTCCCACAGGAGAGGGACACGCAGAAACGTTTCACCTAGCACCAAAAATTCGGTTTGGTCTGGAAAAAAGATCGGAAGAAAAAACAAACCCAAACTTTACACATAACAAACTAAGAGCCACTGAATGGGTTCCCCTTCTCCCCGTGGGAGAAGGGGACAGGGGATGAGGTCTCCCCCCCTTTCACCTTACTCGCAGGAACAGCTTGCTTCCTCTTGTTCCGGTGTCTCTTCTGTAACCGGTTTTCTGGGCCGTCTTCTTGGTGGAGAAACCCGGAACTGATCGGCAAGTTCTCTTTTAAATCTAAACGCCCAGCGTGCATGGTGCAGTTTTGGGTCGAGGGAGGTTTTAAGCAGGGTAAAACTCTTATCCCGTTCGATACGCAGCTCCGGGGATGTACTTCTGTCCAGTGTCGCTATTGCAAGCAGTGCGGATAGTTTTGAAGAAAGCAGTGCGGCTTGCCGGACATTTTCCATATCGTAATTGATCCTCCTAAGCGGTTCGGGATTTTCTCTGAACAGAACAGAAACATCATTTAAATCCTGAATAAAGTCCGCATTGGATGCTCCCTCACGGATAACACTTAACCGTCCACGAATATGCGGGTCATCTGCGTAGACAAAATCTCCTGTCACCATAAGGTCATAGAGCAGTAATTCCGCTTCATCTTTTGCCGCAAGCCACTCTTTTCTCGATTTGGCATCAGGAAAATTGATCATTGCGCACTGGGAGTGCAGTTCTCTGCTGGAACCAATCAGTTGGGGTATTTTTTCCGCCTTTTCCCAATCCATGTGCATATCAATAAGCGTATCCCTATGTTGTTTCATACGCTTGAAAGCCATCATCGATTCCTGAAGATAATATTTTTGTGGCATATTTACCGAAATGATATCATCCTCACACATTTCATCAAGTAGATGTTTGACCGCCAGGTAATCCTCATGTGGAGTTGTAGCCATTGCAGGGCTCCTTTTTTTGTTGAGGGAATAAATGGTTGATTAAGTAAATTGTTGTTTATATGAGAAATTAAACAATACTTATCTTTTTGTTTGCAATGTTAATGTAGAAAATGTGAGAGCCAGGCAATTTTTGTGAGAGTCTAAAATGAAAATATTTATATTCTTCTTTGAGAGTCAATGCTTTTCTCACTTTTTTTTCAGAAAGGAGAAACGATGGTCAGATACAGGGAAAAAAAACCTGCCCCGTGCCCAAGAATCACCGTACCTGATGTTGCCCAGAAAGCAAATGATATCGTGGTAGCCTGCACAAGAGATCGGGAGGATTTGGAAAAAGCACATTTCCAGTGGGAAAAAGTACAGAAGCTCAATGACCTGGGGTGGGAATGTATGGATGCCCAGGCAGAGTGGATATTCTGCAAAGAAAGAAGCAGAAAGGAGACAAAAGCCTTAGAACGGTATGTAAAAGAGTGCCAATCTCTGAGACGGGAAATAACGGATGGGATGCGGGCCGCAAATACATTCAATCAGTTTCTAATAGTTATTCCTTCCTACCGTAACAGCAAAAGCCGGGCTGAACTGGTACAGGATCTACACGACCTCTTTATTCTGTGTGAGCATTATGAGGAAGACCTTAGAAAGGGTGGGTTCAACACAGCACTCATTCGAAAGGCTTTTGATGAATCGTGGAATCTCTCAAACCAAATCGCTGATACGGTATTAGAAAGAGAACGATTGTTAAAACAGGTTCGTCATCGCAACGAAGTATGTAAGGCGACGGTCGATTTGATCCGCGATATAGGTGGTTTTGCCCGTACTGTCTTCGCTAACGATCCCCGGAAGAGCGATTACCGCACCTCGAGGCGCCATTTCTGATAATTTATCAAAATTTATAGTAGAAACAGATTATAAGAAATAGTACATGAGAGCATTTTAAGCACATCTGAGATGGGCGGACTTATTAAGGACAGTGTCCGCGAGAGTTCCGCCCATGGGCGGACTTGTTCGGGACAGTGTCCGCGAGGGTTCCGCCCATGGGCGGACTTGTTAAGGACAGTGTCCGCAAGGGTTCCGCCCATGGGCGGAGATGTTCGGGACAGTGTCCGCAAGGGTTCCGCCCATCTCAGATGCCCATTATTTGCCATCCGTGACCGTAGCCGGGCTGGCAGTAATGATTACCGGAGCATGAAAAACCCTGAAATCGGCACCTGAAGGGTCTGCCGGAACCATCTGTACCCCAAAAATGGGTATCTGATTGGTTTGCGAAGTCATCTGAAACGCGAAAACGGGTGTCGGAAACCACTACTCCTGAAACAAAAGCCACTGAATGGGTTCTCCTTCTCCCCGTGGGAGAAGGGGACAGGGGATTAGGTCCTACCGAACCCCCCACCACCATGTTTACACCTTTCGTGAACTTCACTCGCACCACACGCCACCTCCCCCCAACCAAACACACCCTACCACCTCTCCCCCACGGTCTAAAACCAAAGTTCACTCAGAAAGAATTTTTCAATTGCAATGATTATTGACCTGAGTTAATTTATCAATGTCCCTTATTTTTTACTCTTTTGAACTGTGCCGCTACCAGTTGTTTTCGCCGGTTTTATAGTATAACAAAACCAACGTGCTAAGTGCCAACGGAAAGGTAAGATACACAAATGACCTCAGCAACTGCTGAAAGTACCTTCATTCCTCAGGATACCTATAATACCATATTAAAGAACATGCCCATCGCCTGTGTGGATTTTGTGCTTATAGCTGATGGAAAGGCGCTTCTTGTTTTAAGAAAGGATGCTCCTGCCAGGGGACAGTGGTGGGTGCCCGGTGGACGTATTATAAAAGGCGAAATGATGCGTGAGACCGCCGCACGAAAAGCGACCGAGGAGGTGGGTATAGAGGTACATGTGGGGCCAATAATCCATACCGACGAAACGATTTTTCCCGATGGCCCCTGTGCGATACCGGTACACAGTATCAATACCTGTTTTTTTGTCTATCCTGCAGAGGGAAGCACCACTCCTTTTCTGGATTCTCATCACGAAGAGTTTCGTTGGGTAGAAAACATTGAGCCGGGACTTCACCCCTATGTGCGCAGATGTCTTGCAGGAGCCGGTTTAAAGGAGAGTGGCGAGAGTTAACGGTGCCCAAAACAGATCCGTGCATCTATGACGGGCGGTACAGTCAGTGTGTATACGTGGTAAGTTGATATAAAAGGTAATAGTTGAAACACAACGGCAAACATTCACCCGGAACAAAGAAAGCAGGTAGCAAATGGAATTGCAGGAAAAGATTTTTGTAGCCGGCCATCGCGGTCTTGTGGGATCTGCGCTCTGTAAAATGCTTCGTAAAAAAGGGTATAAAAATATTATCACCCGCACCCGTGATGAGCTTGATCTTCTGGACCAGGCCCGGGTAGAACAGTTCTTTAAAGAGGAAAAACCAGATTATGTGTTTCTCGCTGCGGCAAAGGTGGGCGGGATTTACGCCAATAACACCTATCCCGCGGAGTTTGCCTATTCAAATATGCAGATACAAAACAACATCGTACACTCCTCCTATAAATCCGGGGTGCAAAAGCTCTGTTTTCTTGGCTCTTCCTGCATCTATCCCAAATTCGCGCCACAGCCCATGAAAGAGGAACACCTTCTTACAGGGCAGCTTGAGCCAACCAACCAGGCATATGCTTTAGCCAAAATAGCGGGAATTACCATGTGCCAAAGCTACAACAAGCAGTATGGTACCAATTTTATCAGTGTGATGCCTACCAACCTTTTTGGTCCGGGGGATAACTATGATCCCATGAATTCTCATGTACTGCCCGCCTTTATAAGAAGATTTCATGAGGCTAAGGAAAACGATACTCCGGTAGTAACCATTTGGGGCACCGGTACACCAAAACGGGAATTTCTCTACTCAGAGGATCTGGCGGATGCCTGTATCTATCTCATGAACAACTATAATGATAGTGAGATTGTAAATATCGGAACCGGCATCGAGGTTAGCATCGCTCAACTGGCTCTTGCCGTTAAAGAGGTGGTTGGTTATGAAGGAGAGATTGAGTACGATTCCACAAAGCCCGACGGCACACCCAGAAAACTTCTTGATTGCGCCAAAATCCACGATCTTGGATGGAAACATAACACAGGACTTAAAGAGGGTATTGAAGCAGCGTACGAAGATTTTTTACAGAGATGGAAAGAGGGTTGCTTTTCTGAACCCCAGCACGCGTAAACAGCTATTCATCACAGCACAGAGCACTGCGGTACCGCGCTCTTTGCGGTGTTACAGAACGGACAAAGGAGATAAAAGTAAATGCGTAAAGTTGCCCTTATTACCGGTATAACAGGCCAGGATGGTTCCTATCTTGCGGAAATTCTGCTGGATAAGGAGTATGATATTCATGGTATCGTGAGGCGGACTTCACAGTATAACCGGGGAAGAATAGAGCCCATTCGTGAGATGGCCGCGGCCAGGGGCAGAAAGTTTGAACTGCACTATGGTGATATGTGTGATTCAAGCAGCCTTCATCGTATAATATCTATTGCCAAACCCTTTGAAATCTATAACCTTGCTGCCCAGAGCCATGTACGGGTATCGTTTGATGAGCCTGAGTACACCAGTGATGTGGATGGCATAGGCGTTATGCGGCTTCTGGAAGCCATACGGCAGACCGGGCTGGATTGTCGGTTTTATCAGGCTTCAACCTCTGAACTCTATGGTAAGGTCCATGAAGTTCCTCAAACGGAAAACACCCCGTTTCACCCCCGATCAACCTATGCGGTTGCCAAGATGTACGCATTCTGGATAGTGAAACACTACCGTGAAGCGTACGGTTTTCATGGCAGTAACGGGATTCTCTTTAATCATGAATCGCCACGAAGGGGTGAAAATTTTGTGACAAGAAAGATCACCTACTCTTTGGCCCGTATCCTTGCCGGTAAACAGAAGGTATTGCGCCTTGGTAATCTTGACGCAAAGCGTGACTGGGGTTACGCGAAAGATTACTGTTATATGATGTGGCGGATGCTCCAGGAGGAGGAGCCCGATGATTATGTTGTTGCCACAGGAGAGACCCACTCGGTGCGGGAATTTGTTGAGCTTGCAACAAAGCATGCGGGTTTTGATCTTGTGTGGGAGGGTGAAGGGGTAAATGAGAAGGGCATCGATCGTAACACCAACAAAGTAATCGTTGAGATCGATCCGCGCTATTACCGTCCCTCTGAGGTTGATCTTCTTTTGGGTGATCCAACCAAAGCCAAAGAGAAACTGGGCTGGACACCAGAGGTGAAATTTGAAGAGTTGGTGGAGATTATGATGCAGGCAGATTTGGAGCTTTTGGGAGTGCAACGTTGCAAAGATGCCGGTGTGGTAGTGTGAGATTGGGGGGCGGAGTTTAGGGGGTAATAGGGAGATTTTCATCCCGACCGTTGCCCCCTTCCTCTCGTACAGGAAGAGGAACACGCAGTAGCAGTGTTTTTAACATTATAGTTAGATTTTGCGCAGATACACCCAAAAGGCTGCGCCAGTTCTCCGGTCTTTGAGCGGGAGACGAAAAGTTGGTGAAAAGTCTGTAGTATTATGGCATAAGCGATAGCTGTTCAAATGCAGGTTTTTCAATTTTTCTAAGGCATTACAATCAAAAGGTAAAGAATTGAACATTTTACACATCGTTTCCGGTAATTTAAATGGTGGTGCATTCAGAGGAGCTTACTGGCTTCATAAAGGTTTGCAGAAAATTGGTGTTGATTCCATAATGCTAACCAACAGTCGTGATACAGGAAATGATGACTCCATCGTAAGCATCAGAAAAAATCCCAAATCCAAAATTGTCGCGGAGATACGACCTCGTTTAGATCGTTTACCACTCCTGTTTTATAGAAATAGAAGTAAAAAGATATTCAGTACCGCCATAACCGGATTTGATTTTACCAAAACAGCGGAATACAGAAATGCGGATATCATTCACCTGCATTGGATTAATGCCGGGTTTGTTAACATAAAGGACCTCAAACAAATTACTAAACCCATTGTATGGACTTTGCGAGATATGTGGCCAATGACTGGTGGGTGCCATTATAGCATACAATGTAATAATTTTAAAACAGGTTGTGGAAACTGTTGGCAGCTATCATCTAAAAGAAGCCTTGATCTTTCCAGGTTTATTTTAAAAAGAAAGCTAAAACACCTACCCTACAATATGAAGCTTATTGGAATAAGCAACTGGATGAGTAGTCTTGCTCAATCGAGTATCCTGTTTAAACAGCACGACATAAGAACGATTTATAATAACATCAACTGCAAAGAGTTTTTTTCGATAGAAAAAACTACTGCCAGAGAGATTCTTGGCATTAAAACCGATAAAAAAATCCTACTGTGCGGTTCTACAAACATCAGCGATTTTTATAAAGGATTTTCAAAGCTTGCAGACGCATTACAAAATCTAAACAAAAACAGAATAATGTTGCTTTTTTTCGGGTCTGCTTCAAACGAATTCCTTACCTCACTTGGCTATGAATACAAGAGCCTGGGATTTTTAAATGATAATATTTCTTTGCGATTAGCTTATTCTGCCAGTGACGTATTTGTAGCTCCAAGTTTAATGGATGCATTTGGAAAAACAATCGCAGAATCCATGGCTTGCGGAACACCCACGGTGTGCTTTAATGCAACAGGGCCAGGCGAGATTGTGGATCACAAGATAAATGGCTATGCAGCTACCCCGTTTGAACCGGATGATTTGGCCAAAGGGATTAAATGGGTATTGGAACACCCTAATTACCAGGCGTTAACCCAAAAGGCACGAAAAAAAGTTTTAACTAATTTCGATAACAGTGTTATAGCAAAAAAATACTATGATTTGTACCAGGAACTGCTGAACAATGCGACCCTCACGGCCGCACAATCCTCATCGAAGCCCGGGAATTACGGGTTCGTAACGCTATAATATACACCCCACTCCCCACAGGATTACCGTTGGAAAGCTTTCCATCCCAATAGGCCGTATAGCTGCCGGGACGCATATTTCTGTTCACAAGATCGGTTACTCTCCTGCCCCGAAGATCAAAGATTTCCATGGTCACCCGCGTACGACTGTCATCAATGGAACCATCTGAATTGAAAGTAAAGGGTACCTGATAGGGAATCTTTACCAATGCGCCGGGCCTTACCACCCGTGCTTTAGAATTTTTGAAGGCCAACCGCTGCGGAAATTCCGAAAATGCCGAACCACTGGTGGTAACTATGAGCGTACGCTCAAAGGTTTCGCTGTTATCGGCAATGGTTATATAGGTACCATCCTCTATCTCGGTAAAATTATCACGTTCCGCCAAGATTATTCTGTAATCGCCCGTGTTATCGAGACCATCAAAACGGATTCGTGTAGAAGCCGAACCACCCTTATGGGGTGAAAAGGAGAGGGTAAAGGTCTGCGTGGAATCGGAAAGCCAGGTTCTGCGAAAATCGCTTGAAAACGCGGGGGTTACGGTGTTCCAGTCGGGACGATTGAAAAAGAGTTGCCGGCCACCATCGGGACGTGTTGGTTTAGGCTGATCGAGGTAATCACGCCGGTTAAGTGCGTTCTGAGAAAAACCAAAAAAGGTCTGTTGGTCGGTGTACCCCTCTGTTTCCGCGATGATCTGCACCACCCAGTCGGTTTCTTCACTACCCACCCTCTTTTGCAGAACCGGTAACTCCTGCTCCTTTTCAATATAAGGGAATCCATCAAGCTCCACTTTCCGCTCTCCCTCGGGATTGTAGAGATACCCGGTCCAGGGTTTCATCAGATCCCCTGCCCGTTCAAAATCCTGGATGTGTTCATTCCAGCGCCACAACTCATTTTTTCCGCTCCAGCGCACCGGATAGGTATAAGGGGAACCGATATACTGCCACTCTCTGCTGTTTTCAAACTCAAAGGTGTAAGGACCACTAAACAGTTCACTCTCCTCTATGGTGTACACTACCGGTTCTTTGGCAGTGTACCAGTAGGCATTCCCCACCGCTGGAGATTCAACAGCTTTAAATCCCAGTGGAACTGTAATCCCACCATTAAGCCCCAGGTCTTTGAGCACCTCTGAGGTAGATCGGTTCTCTGTGCTTTGCTGCGCGCCACTTTTTAGGAGCCGTCGCACCGTTCCATCACCCGAAAACGAAAGGTTTTGGGATGGGAAAGCAACAAGCGCCCAGTTTGATGATGGAACCGCGCGTACGGTAACACTTGAAACAGTTACAGTATCGTTGATACTATCATCACCATCAGAGCGCAGTGGAGTAACCGCAATCGCGAATTCCCCATCAGGAAGGGGGTAGATATCGATTTCGCTACTCTGTGTGGTATACTCAAAAACTGTAGTCTCGTCAGACAGGTCGGTAACCTGCACACGGTTTCCCCCCGGAACAAAGCTTTCGGCCGCTATTGTGTAACGCACCAAAGAACCGTAAACAGAACGATGGAAACTGCCTACGACTTCAGGCAGTGAAGTATCAAAGTGGCGCTCTATGTAATCCCCGGGCAAGACCCCCTCAATACCCTTATACTTAGCACGCATTACCAGCTCGCCCGGAGCGGTTCTGAATACAACGGTATCATGTTGTGCGGAGCGGTAGATAACCGGAAACTCTGTACCGTTACTGGCCACCCGAAGAGTTACATCCATTTTGTTGAGGTAATTGGTTCTGGCAAAAACAAAGGATGCCCTGTCGCGGTAAATATGCTTCTCCTGTAAAATGGGAAGGAGTGGCTGGCGGTGATCATAGTTCTCTACCATCGCCAAAATATCCGGAAGCATCTCCGGTCTGAACGCTTTAGCCCCTACATTTTCTCTTCCAACAAAGCCACCGCCCCGCTGCCGTTGAAGCTCTTTGGCTTCGGTAAGGGTGGAAACGGTGTCGTTACGGGTGACGAGGCCGTATTCTGGGATTTGGCTTGCTATGCGACTTCTGCTTTCACCAACAATGATGTTATCGGTGATGATGTTGCCTTTGGGAGTATCGGGTTCATCATCCAGTATAAATTGAAGTGCAGGAAAATTGGTGGTCCAGGGTGGCGCTTTATAGGGCTTTGAAACAAGACGTTCATAGGCTGTTCCACCGGGCAGGATATGTTTGCGAAAAGGTCCTGTTTCTGACATTGCTCGATTATCGGCAGCAATCCAACGAGAACAGTTGGAAATGATGTTACCTCTAAAAAAAATATCCCTGCCACCTCCGAGTTTAAAAGCTGTGGGAACATTTTCAATCAGGTTATTCTCAACTACGAGACCACTGACCATATCATCGAGATAGACTCCATTTATATCACCAGTACCTGATGAATGCAGATAGTTTTGACTTATTATGTTACCCCGGGCGGTCCAGTCGCGACCGGTATAGATAATACCCATATCCTGAGATTCTCTGCAGACATCATATACTTCGTTATATTTAAAGATGTTATTTAGACCATTAATTTCCATACCCTGATGTGGTGCCCCAAAGGCAGTGTTGAATAAAACGGTATTCCCACTTCCCGCAAGACGAACCGCTGCTGAATACGTTTTTCTGAATCTTCCCCAATTACTTAGTGTGTTACCAACAACAAGATTTCCGCTTTTGTTTTGTTCTTTTACATCGCCAGAATTGACAGAGATGGCATTACGCCCTGTATAACTTACATTGTTATTTAAAATTAGTACAACCGAGCTGTTTGATACTGAAATGCCATTCCCGCCAGTATTTCTAATTTCGCATGATATCAGCTTAATGTTATTGCACTGGTGAACATGTACACCGTGCCTGCCGGAAAAAGAGATTGAGATATCAGAGATAATGACATCATTAGACCTGGTGATATTTAACAAATTTTCATGGTTGGCGGTTAGAACATACTCCGGTACCTGGTTATCCAATGGCCACAGGAAAAGCTGATTAGTTCCAGTATCAATTACCCAATCGCCCGGTTTTTTAATTTCATTTAAAATATTAAGTGCATAAAACCTTTGGCCCTCACGAAACCCATAAGGACTTTTTCTACTGGGCACAATAATTACATCATCAACTACATTCTTAGGAAAGAAATAATTTGCATACCAATCATGGTACCAAAACCCAAAAAACGCAATTCTGTCCTTTTCCTCTACCCAATTAGATGCACCCTGTGTTTCCAATGCATACGTACTGCCATCTCCAATGGCTCTTACATTTTCAATTGTGGTGTACCCTGAATCTGGCCACCGGGTTAAGTTGAGTGGTGTATCTCCTGAAACTAATCTGGGCAGAATTTGCTGCCCTAAAACTTTTTCATTCCAAAAATCAGTTGCATTAACCCCGATCTCACTTAGTGATACCTTTCTTATTTCGTCTCTGAAGTCTCCGGGTACTCCTAGCACAATATCATCGTCGTTAATGGGTCCCAACTGGTGAGATGGTATTGTAATACCACCCATTATTCTTACATTTGCACCATTTTCAGATTTTATTGTAAGGCCATCGACATTATCGATAAAGATCTGATTGCCAATGAGATAGCTACCCTCCTGTACTATTATTGTATCGCAAGCGGGACTGTTTTGAAGTGAATTTATAGCATCTTGAATGTTTGAGAATGGGTCACTGTATTCACCAGTTGCACTATCCAAACCATTGGGTGAAACATAGATTACATTGCCAGCCATGCTTAGTGTGTAATAAAGAATTATTACTAGTAAGGACAAATACATAAAATTCTCCACAGTTGATTTATTATATAAATTGTACTGCAGAGTACCAGACTGTGCAATATATAAATGCCAAACCAGCTTCTAAAAAAAACACATTTGGAATGTTTAATAGGGGATTAAACTATACTAACAAACTTTTGCAGGTATGACGGTTTCCTTCATAAATGGCTTATATATCTGAAAGAGATTATCAATAGCCACAGTATCAGTATATTTAGCTTTAAAGGTTTTTTGTGCATTGCAACAGAGTCGATTATAAAAAGCACAATCATCTAAACTTAAAACTTTTTCAAGTAAATCTTTTTCATTACCTTTTTCAAATAGTAATCCATTAGTTCCATGGTTGATGATGCCTGGTAATCCCCCTATTCTTGTAGCAATAATGGGAGTACCAACCGAAAAAGCCTCTATGATTATCATGGGGAACATCTCATACCAACACGAAGGAAGTAAAACGGCTTTGGCTTTTGCCATTTGCTGCACTACCTCACCTTTTTCCAAAGCACCGAGGTACACAATATTTGAAGGAAGATTCTTCATTTTTTCGTTCAATGGCCCACTCCCCGCAATCCATAGTTTTTTGCCGATTTTTTCAAACGCTTTTAGCAAAAAAGGTACGCCCTTCTCGTGACTCAAGCGTCCTACAAAGAGAAAATGCTCCTGTTTGCCTATATTGTTTGTCTGGTACTGGTTATGCGTCCAGTTGGGTTTTACTACTATTTTTTCTTCTGTGACCTTCAGTGATGAATTTTTAAATGTAGTAGCCGCAAACTCATTTAAACAGATATAACGCTCAACCGTGGTATTCCATGTATTTATGAGTTTGTGTAGGCATAATGTAACAGCCAATGCAAGGGAGGGGGCAAAGCCTTTAAAACACCTATGCCGAACACCATCTATGGGGAACTTCTTATGTCTGCATTTTTCACATATCTTACCATCTCTTAAAAAGAGCGCCCCGGGGCAAAGTAGTCTAAAGTTATGTAATGTCATAACTACCGGGACATTGCATATACGGGCTGCCCATAGCACAGAGGGAGATGCAGTGTAGAAAATATTATGTACGTGTATTATGTCGGGTCTAAATTTGCGTATTACTCTAAGTACTTTAAAGAAGGATGAGAATGAAAAAAGGGTATCCCAAAAAAGCAGTACTTGTAAAAGCAAGTTTTTTGTTTTTTTGTTCTTGAATATAAGCTTTTGTATAGTGTACCCATTATCCTCTAATAACCCGCATTCATTATCAAATACAGTATCTTCTCCACCAACTTGCGTATACCTATTGTGTAGTAACAATATTTTCATTTTTATCTAAAGCCTTTATAATACCACTAGCAAAATTTTCAGTCATAGCTTCAATGGTGTATTTCTTTCCATCATAGATTGCATTCCTGGTTATGCGCTTTCTCTTTGCCGTATCATTTAACAAATCAACTATTGCGTTTGAAAAAGATTGTATATCAAACCGCGTAATAATACCGTTATGCCCGTGTTTTAAATAAGAAATTTCGGGACTATGATATGGATAATCGGTAGTCACCATAGGAAGGCCAAGTGCAAAGCTATCTAAAACTGCAAGTCCAACAAGGCCAGGTAATAAAAACAGGTCTGAGGCAGCAAAATACAGCACCTTTTCTTTGCCAAACTTTGCACCTAAGTAATGTATATAACTCTTGTTTTTTGCAGCTTCTTTAGCAATAACAGAATCGGGACCATTCCCAATTAAAAGCAACTGGAATTCTGGGATGCTTTCAACAACTTTTTTAGAAGCGTTGACTAAAAATCGAAGTTCTTTTTCCTTATACATACCTCCACAAAAAATACCTATGAACGCATCGGGTGGTATTTTCATCTTCTTTTTCAATTTCCCAATATCACAGCTACTTATATTAGATCTATATTCTTTAAGTGTTTTAGTATCAATAGCATTTTGAACATTGGTTACAGTATCTTTCTTCACCCCATTTCCAATAACCCAATCGGCTACTGTAGCTGTATATGCAAACCACCAATCAGGCTTCTTTAACAAACGCCTTTTGATCCTATTAGAAAAAGATGTTTTACTCTGCTGATGGCAATAACCGTGGCCCCAAAAAGCTATTTTGTATTTGAATAAGGGTCTCAATAAAAACAATACATAATTGAGAAGTAATTTGTGTGCCTGCTCTACTATAATGAGATCAGCACCGTAGATTTTCTTTAGTGCTGGTTGCCAAACAAAACCAAAGGGCAAGTACAGATTTTTGATCTTTTTGCACCATTTTAACTCTACAGTATCATTTCTCTCTCTTTCTTTAGCTTTAGTTTGGCCATAAACAAATACCAGCTTAATATTTTCTGAATATAACTTACATTTTAGATTTTCAACAAACGGTATTCTGTAATGAGTTAACACTCGTTGAATGATTACTACAGTTTTCTTTCTTTTTCTTAGCTTTTTTTCTAACACTAATAATCCTTCTTCTAATATATTGCCTATTGATATTGTACCAGCGTTGTGCCTATAAGAACATTTGGAAACAAAGTGATTTTTTTGCATTCACTTATCTTTTATTTTAATCAAAAATTGTAAAAGACGTACTACATGCACACTCTTGCTACTTTTTCTGCTAAGTTTCAATCTTCTAATATGCGTTGTTTTTCAATCATTTTAATTAATGTTTCTGATTGACCTGATTTAGCTTTTCTAAAAAACATTTTTCCAGAGTTCAGTAATAAATCGTAATGTGTTTCATTATATACCTTAATTTCATCTTTGTATATAATAAAATGTAGTGGGGTTAATCTTGAGAGACCGTTGTATTCAACATCATCATAGTGAATGGCGTTTTTACCATATTTTGAGTTAAAAACAATAGTTTGAACACACATTTCCCTTGGAGCAAATGCAGTTTTAAAATATCGTAATAATTCATGTTCAGTGCATAGCCTATGGTAAACATGCCTTGCACATTCATAAGTGATACCCCACCAGTCGGAGCCCATATAAATATCACATTTTGTATTACCTAACTTTACCTGAGGTTCTTTTCTAAAAGGTAACTTGCGCATTATTATTTTTGATGTCCCACTAAATAATCTCTTAATATTTCTATTTCTTATTTTTATGCTTCTAAAAAAGTGGTAAACAGTAAAACGTTCCCTTTGTGCCAGAGTGTTACATTTTGTAAGATTCATCCCCATAATAAATTCTTTCTTTGGGTCTGCCTCAAATTCAGATAGTATTTTTTCATTGGAAAATATAGGGTAATCTAACCCGCTTAAACATACTACTCGGTTATAATGATTTTCAGATTCTACAACACACTTTAATAACTCCTTCAATGCTAGAATTTGTGAAAATGCAGCCCATTGTATGAATGCTCTTTTCTCAACAAAATACACATTTTTTATATCTTCAAATAATACTTTAAAAAGGTCAATGTCACTTTTCTGGTCTATATGTATAAAAAAATCATTTTCTTCTCTGTAATTTAAAGCTTCAATTAATCTTTTTAATTGCTTAGGATCATTATGTGCCAAAATAATATAGGCAATTTTTTTATTCACATTTTGTCCTTTACTTGTTAGTTTTTATGTAAAAATGCTGCTTGTATCATTCCAAATACCTTTCAGAGAAATTAATATGAATCGCTCCCTGTTATAATTCTTTTCAAATTTTTTTTTTATATAATATACTGTTGTATATAACCTTCAAATATGGTGTAAAGGACCATACAGGCCATAGCATACCACCATGCCTAAAAGAAAACAACATCCAATCTTTAAAAGGTAGCCCTTTTGACGACAACATCTTTTTTATTCTAATTTTAAATGGTAATGTAACGTCTTTCCAGGTTCCAACCGAACTATTCCTGCTGCATTCCCCTAAATAACCTTGAGCAATAATTACTGAACACCCGGCCTTTTTTGCTCTAAATGCATAATCCATATCGCCAAAAGCATGTGGAAAACTTTTGGTCAAATTACCAATTTTTTTATAAACACTTCTTGGCACCAGCACTATATTTCCATTGATAGTATCTACATGCTGTATAGTTTCATTAGGCTCAACCAGTTCAAATTTAAAAGGATGAATGCCTTTTTTTCTTCTCATACCTCCATAGGTAGTTTTATTTTTTTCTTCAGGATCACATGTGGTGCCAGAAACTATACAGGCCTCATTTTGATTTTTTTTCCATGCCTCAATTAAAACATCTAATGCATTGTCGTACAGTAGTGTATCATCATTAAGCCAAAGATAAAAATCATAATCTCTCTTGGCAGCCTCCTTAAATGCCAGGTGCATACCTTTGTTCCAAAATAAAGAGCCGTTGCCTTTAATTATAGCTACGTCGGGATACTGTTCACTTACAGCTTGTGCGGTCCCATCCGTAGAACCATCATCAACAAGATAAACGTCTTTCAATACGATTTGATCGGTTTCAATTGTATGTACTCTTTCTAAACACGCCAGTGTATTTTTTTTTCTGTTATGACAGGTGAGCAGTATTGAAACTCTTTTTTTCATATAGTAATCTCTATTCTGTATTAAACGGTATATATTTTTTTTTACTAGTACTATGTAGTTTTTGAGTATAAAAGCATAACACCAAAAACAACACCCAAAATATATTGGTAGAGAAGAATCTATCTTCAGTCATGTTAGCTAAAACAATAAACCACCACAATGCGTGTAAAAAAAACACATCATTATTGGGCTCCTTAAAAAGTAAAGTTATTATTTTCATATACGTAGTAATAAGTACTGTAACCAATAGTAGTAAACCGATAAAACCAAGTTCTATAAATACACGAATAAAACCATTATGTGCCTGTCCGGTAAAAGCACGTGGAAAACCATATCTATGTACCATTGAATAGGACAAACTTTCAAGAGAATGTGGGTTGAAAAAACCATTGTAACCATACCCAAAGATCCAATTGTGTATGCTTCTGCTATAGTTCACAAGGAAAGACCAGAAAGGTACTCTGCCTGTAAGTGAAAAGTCTCTTTCAACTAGTTCAAAAGTATAAGGTATGACATTTGAAATAATTACAAAGAAAATAAGAGGAATCAGAAACGTAATTGCAGGAAAAACCAACAGAACAGTTCTTTTTTCAAAATTATTAAGGAAAACAGATAAATACTTGCTTATTAACATTATTGCAAGAACAGTAACACTAATTATGATAGAAGTTGCAGAATGTCCTAAAATTAACAAGTGTATGTATGCTACGAGGGACAAGTACAATATAATTTTAGTCTTTTTTTCAAATAAATAGTAGTAATTCAATAATAATCCAAATGCCATTAAAGGACCAAAAAAATTGGGATGCGAGAAAATACTATTGAATCTTCCATCATCTAAATAAAAATTTCCTCCGTAAATAAAAGCAATATAGCTTGTTAGTGCTATTCCTAATAATATAAAATTTAAAACTTTTAGGTTTTGCCTCAGAGTTAATAAGGACAATATTGCAATCGTAGTATTTAACAATATAACAAGACTAATACCACTAATAAAAGTTCTATTTGCATCATAACTCCATATTGTAGAAGCAACACAGTACAATACCAAGATCTGGTTCATATACAAAAATATTTTGTTTTCCTTTATTTTATTTTTGTTTACTATAAAGAAGCAAATATACACCCCTAACAACAATAAAAAGAAAAGATAGTGTCCCATTCTGAAGGCACCAGCTAACGATAAGTTATGAATAATAGGAATTGCTATGCTAAAATGAGCTAAATAGTATAAAACAACAAAAACTAGCATTCCTAATTTAAACTGTGGTTTTTTCTTCTCTATAGAAAAAATCAATGATAGTATCAGCCAAATGGCAGAAAGCGTCAATAGTAAACCCATTTAATATAGTCTTCCAATAACAAGTTTAGGAAATGCAAAACAATTATTACATTTTATAGTTTTAACTTAATATAAATAATGTATAGATTAAATATTTCTTCTCATTTACAATCAGCATCTATTATAACCTAAATATTCGGTCGTTTCTACCTAAACTATGTAAATAGTCTTATAATCTGGTTTGTTTCTTTCAGCCCTAAGTTCATTAAGACCTTTTTTATTTCTACCCGCAAAATATCTGCTGGCCCATAAATGATAAAAAGTACCATTACAATTGCACCCCACGCTATCTGTACCATTAAAGTAAATAAGCTGTTTATTACGAAGTGGTTTGCTGCTCCTGAGATAGCTACTAAACCAAACATAATCAGTATTGATGGTGCAGTAGCAATAAAATATTGGTAAAAAATAATTTTTGCTTTTTCCCCAAAAATTTGTTTAGATAAAAAAACGTATCCTAACCATCTTATACAGTTACAAAGTAAAAAGACCAACAATACAGCATTTATACCGTATGGAACAACAAACCATAGCGCAAGGGTTAATACTACAGAATAGGAACTTTGCAGAACAATTTTGGTATTAAGTTTTGCGCCAGCCTCAAATGCAACCCCAAAAATGTGGGAAGAAAAATTAAATAACATCGCAATGGAGAGAATTCTTACAGGAGTAATTACAGGAACCCATTCTGAACCAAGAACAGTAAGTACAATCTCTTCCGCCCCTGCACTCATCCCTAAGCATAGTGGCAAAATAGCAATAATTAAGAGATAGTTAACTTTTAAAAAAGAGTCAGCAAATTCACCGCTTGCAGCATTCTTTCTGCTGAATGCAGGAAAAAGCACACGGGATAAACTGTGAGACAGGTGGTACAGCGGCAACTCGACAAGTGTGCGGGCACGGTTATAAAAACCAAGTGAAACGCTACCAAGAAAACGTCCAATGAAAAAGGTGTCTGCTGAAGAACTAATAAATTCCAAAAAACTAATGATCGATACGCGACTACCATACCCAAGTAGTGCACTATAATATTTCCACTTAAAAACCGGTAGTACGCATAGTTTCGCCAGTATTGAAAAAGCTACGGCATTAATCAATCTTTGTGTTATGGAAGCAATAACCAGCGACCAAACACCCATACCCTGCAGGGCACAAAACACACCGACAGCACCATAACCTACTATATATGATAACACTTCCACTTGTGAAATAGCTTTAAAACGCATATCACGCCTTAAAAGACCTTCAGAGGGCATTGCAAAAGCGGTCAAAAGAAAGTTAAGCGACATAACTCGTACAATAGGAACAATTGCATACTCTTTGAAAACTATAGCTGCTAAAGGAGCTGTTATAAAAAAGATAGATGCCACTAATAAGCCAAGTACACTACTAATGGTAAAAGCAGCTCTTTTTTCTTTGAAACTCAGTTCAGGTTTTTGGACAACAGCAGAATTAACTCCCATCTGTGCGAAATAATAACCAAATCTAAGCACAACATTAGCCATTGCCACTAAACCAAACGCTTCCGGCCCCAAGAGCCTGGCCATCACAGCAGCAAAACCAATATTAGCAAAGGCTTTAATACCTGTCGCCAAATAGCTCCACTTTAAACTATGTATAGTTTTATGTGCAAGATTCATTTTGTTACTTTACCAGCAATCTTGTCGCGTATTTTATTTCCCTGTTCTTATCTATCTCAGGCAGTAAGTAATCCAAAGATGGTTTAAAACTCTGCTGATTTTTTGTAGTAACATACTCCTTACATATTTTGAGCATGTTCTTCATTCTTTCATAATTTGTATGCTTTTCAAGTATATAGCCCCTTGTATTTTGAGCTTTTTCTCTCAAAGCTTCTGGGTCAGTATCAAGTAACTCATCAATTTTTTTCAGAATGTTTTCTTCGGTAACCAAGTACCAGTGCTCATCGTTCCTTAAAATTTTTTCTACTCCTGGAACATATAAATCAACAAGAGGTACACCACTACCAGCAGCAATAAATGGACGATTAGAGGTATAGTAATCTGCTACGGAGTGTGGAAAACCACCAAAAATTAATCTACCTCTCTGGCAAGTATCGTACTGCTTATCAAAAGAAATAGGCCCTTGCCAACTCCTCATTCCATTCCAATTATGCCCAAATAACCCAAACCTCTTACCATAACGCTTGTCCATTTGTTTTACCATGTTAAATCTTTTTTTAGCGCTATAATAATAATTGCTAACTATATTTCTTACCTTGATTGCACTACCTATAAATACCACATCGAAATCATTTCTCGCTTTTACCTGATTCGATGGTTTGAACCTTACCTGACACATTGAGTGTGGCATAAGAATGACATTTTTAGCACCCCAACCAACCATCTTGTCAGCACACTTTCCCATTTGAGTAGAAAATGTCAAATCTGCCATTCTTGATGCAACTTGAAAACTTTTTGGATAATAGGGAGGCCTCCAATTACCGGAAAATGGATCCCCGGCACTGGTAACTATTAAAGGTGGTTCTTTCAACCTCCTTAATTCATTTATACAATTTACAGGTGAAGCTATACTCTTTCCATGAAAATATTGAAAATAAACGATAGTAATATTTTCTTTTCGGCATACATCAATAACTTTATTGTAAAAAGCGTCCCAACCATGTTCCCGTGCAAATCCATAAAAGGGAATAACTGAGTAGTGTTCAAGAATACCTTCCTGTTGCATTTTTTGGAAAGCATCATGGTGACCACAATGATCTTTTGTTTCGGTACCCTGCATCAAGAATAACAATCTCATTTCATATCTCCTCAGGTACTTTTTACCTAGTTTGATTTAAACCTGACTGCGAATATAAGCAGCTAAAAAACGTGTATTTGTCAGGCAATATCGTTTCCATAACCTTCCAGGCTCTTTACACAACCTGTACAACCACTCCAGCCCTCGTTTCTGCATCCAGGCAGGCGCTTGTTTCACCGTACCAGCGTGAAAGTCAAATGCCGCTCCCACACAAAGCATGGGCATAGTGATCTTACCTTTCTGTGACGCGGCCCAAAGTTCCTGCTTGGGGCACCCCAGACCAATAAACAGTATCTTTGCTCCACTACTGTTTATACGCTCCGCGGTCTCCGCGTTCTCCTGATCAGTTAAAGCCCTGAATGGTGGAGATTCCATTCCGGAGATAATAAGCATAGGGTACTTTTCCAATAAGTTGTTCTTAAGCTTCTGGAGAACAGGTTCAGTAGAACCGTAAAAATAGACCGGTATGTTTTCCTCTTCAGCCCTTTTAAGCAGACGCAGGGTAAGTGTAGGCCCATAGACCCGGTCCTTTAACCGGGCTTTGTGCATTTTATTTAACGCCCAGCGTACCGGTTGGCCATCGGGACACACCATATCAAATTTCTTTTTTATGGCTTCATCAAATCGTGGATCTTCAACCGCGGTCATAAGACCATGTACCGGCATAAAATCGATACACGCAGAAACAGAAGCGATAGCAGCATCTATAATGCAATCGGTGGCTTCTTTATAAGAGGTAGGGGTAACCGGTATCCCAAACACCTCTTTTCTTGCCGGCCATACAGGTGTGACCTGATATGTTTGTTCCATGTTCATAATTTCCCTTTTCAGGCTTTTTTACTGTAACTATAGTACCCGTATTTGAAACCCGCGTTTTTGTTAACCTTATTAATAATTACACCGAGTACCGGCAGATTCTTATCACTGAGCATTTCCTGCATATGGCGTAGTCCTCTCCGTGATGTTCCTGCATAGTCGGCAACGAGTACCACTCCTTTCATACCCTGTGCAAGATAGAGCGTTTCTGCCACCATGGTGATTGGTGGAGTATCAAAGAGTACCACATCATAGGTTTCTTTCAGTTCCTCAATAAAGTAGAGCATCTTTGGTGACGCGATAAGTTCCGCCGGGTTTGGCGGCACCCGTACACTGGGGAAAATAGTCAAATTTGATGCATACTCTGGTGTCCATGCGATCTCATCCAAATCTGCTTCACCTATAAGGTAATCACTTATTCCCTTTTTAAACCGGGTAGAGAATATCTTGTCCAGTGCAGGCCTTCGCAGATCCAAACTAACCAGTGCTGTTTTCTTGCCCATATCCGCAATAAAATAGGCCAGATTTGCGGTTAACGTTGTTTTCCCTTCACCTGGCTGGGCACTGGAGATCATAATAGATGAATTTTCTTCTGTCAGGACATTTTTAAACTTCAGGTTTGTGTACACCAATCGTAGCGCTTCAGCAGAGAGAGAGTGAGGCTCATCTTTCATAAAGATATTCACCTTTTTTCCAATATAGGGCACCGCTCCCAGCGAATTGGTCTGGAGGATCTTTTTTATCTCTCCTATATTGTAGGGTTTATCCTTTACATACTCATAAAAGAAGGATAGTCCAATACCAAAGAACAATCCTGCCAGCGCGGCAGCAGCAACCCCCCGCTTCTTTTGCGGTAGAACGGGATTCTCGCCGGGCACCGCAGGCTCAATCAGTTTAATACTTGCCACCTGCGCGGCTTCACGTATCTTATACTCCTCAAATTGTGATAAAAGATTGGTATAGATCTCATTCATTATACGCTCATTGCGTATTAGTCGCGCAAGCTGTATCTCCAGAGGGGGAAGGTCTTTCATGCTTTGATGCTGGCGGTTAAGTTGTGCGTTTATTGCTCTTAACCGGGCAGTTAAGCTTGTCTCATTTATATTTATCTGCTCTCTTGTGTTTGCAAATGATGTGTAGTGTGGGGCAGCCTGAGAACCGACAGCCGAGAGTCGCTTTTCCACTTCTTCCCTTTGCGCTTCCAGTCCCCTGAGCTCAGATTCGAGGCGTATGCGCTCTGCTTCAAGCTCAGCCATCGCGCTCACCCGTATACTGGTCTCCTGGTCAAGAGCCACAGTATGGGATCCTGTTTTAAACTCCATCAGGGCATTTTCAGCCTCTTCAACCTTCTCTTTTTGTACTATAAGCTGCGATTCGATAAACTCCTTCGCGGAACGAACATTCTCCTGGTTTAGATGCTGGCTCTGCTCAGAGAAGACTTCCGCCAAAGTGTTTGCGTAAAGCGCGGCCCGTTGGGGATCGGTATCCCTGGCGCTGATTTTTACGATGTTTGTCTGGCGTATATGCTCGAAACTAAATTTTCCTAAAAAGGAGCTATAGGCAGCCAGCTTCCCCTCTTCGTCCCGTACATCACAGCGCCTTATTACCTCTTCTATTATAGGTCTGGTTTTGATGATCTCAATCTGAGTGAGGATAGGATCGGATCTACCAATGCTTTGCATCATTATGTTTTCGAGGCCCATATCACCAAATCCGCCTCCTCCGGCTCTGTCTTCAACCAACAGAATTTTGCACTGTGATTCGTAGACGGGATCCGCAAGCAGGACGTAGGTCGCCGCGGCAGCGACGATAACAAAGAACGAGGCCGCTATAACCCATTTACGACGTACGATAACATTCCAGTAATCGATAAATTCCATGTGTGTTTCCTTTTACGCTTTGAGCTTTGAGCTTTGAGCTGTGAGCAGGAATTATGAAAGAGGCATCTGATTCCTAACTCGTTTTCTATTGACGTGTTCTTAATTCTTGTTCCTGTTTACGTTTTTTGTTTCCTAACTTCCCATTCAGTTAGGCAGTCGGTGAACAGCCTGTTAGTACTGTTCATTTTTTTTAAGATTTGAACTAGCTCGCCGCCCAGGGCGGCGGCTCGAAGGGCCTTCGGCGACCCACTTTCTTTCCAAGGCCAAAGAAAGTAGGCAAAGAACGCCTTAGAGCCCCACACTGGCTCTCTTATTCGCACTTTCGCCGGGGAGGGCCAAAACTCGCGGACTCAGACAATTGGCCCCGGGAAAAAGACCGGCGAAAGCACTCATGAGCCAGTGATTGGGGCGGATTTGCATCCCCAAATTTCCCCTTAGGGCTCACTGCCGTTCGCCCAACCAATGCTACCTGTTTCCGAATAACTGGAATCCCCGCCTCCTCTTAAATAATGCGTATAGGAGATAACGTTATAGCACCTGTATATATACCTTGTCGTTTCAGGACAGCTTTTATTCCTGCGTAGTTCTCTGTCTTCTGTTCCCTAGTTCCGGAGCGCGGCGATATGCGGTGCGTTTACATCGACCCAGACGATTCCGGGAGCGCAACGACAAGCGGCGCGCCTACATCTACCGAGACGATTCCGGGAGCGCAACGACAAGCGGTGCGCCTACATCTACCGAGACGTCAGTACTGGTACCGAGACGCGGCGACCAGCGGCGCGTCTACATCGACCCAGACGATTCCGGGAGCGCAACGACAAGCGGCGCGCCTACATCTACCGAGACGTCAGTACTGGTACCGAGACGCGGCGACCAGCGGCGCGTCTACATCGACCCAGACGATTCCGGGAGCGCAACGACAAGCGGTGCGCCTACATCTACCGAGACGATTCCGGGAGCGCAACGACAAGCGGCGCGCCTACATCTACCGAGACGTCAGTACTGGTACCGAGACGCGGCGACCAGCGGTGCGCCTACAATCTACCGAGACGTCAGTACTGGTACCGAGACGCGGCGACCAGCGGCGCGTCTACATCGACCCAGACGATTCCGGGAGCGCAACGACAAGCGGTGCGCCTACAATCTACCGAGACGTCAGTACTGGTACCGAGACGCGGCGACCAGCGGCGCGTCTACATCGACCCAGACGATTCCGGGAGCGCAACGACAAGCGGTGCGCCTACATCTACCGAGACGTCAGTACTGGTACCGCGACGACCAGCGGCGCGTCTCGGCTCCGCTCGACGAACTGTACCTTACTTACTACTTAGTACCACGTTTCTTACAATTAGTAATTGGTAATTGGTCATTAGTAATTACCAATTAATTCCTCATCCCCACGATAATCGCCACAGTCGAAACCACAGTCGCCGCGGCGCTTATAATCGGTGACCACCGTCTGATCCATTTGTCTTCCTCAGCTTCGGGGACCATAATGATATCCCCCGCGGCGAGGCATGTTGGCTCGCTTATGGAGTAGGCATCATCGGTAAATGGGGTGATTGTTTTTACATTTCTCCTGTCGGCGGTTCTGGTAAATCCGCCGGCCTGTTGTATATAGTAACCCGCGTCTTTTCCACTTCTATAGGGGTAGGCCCCCGGCATGCGGACACTTCCGCTTACATACACATTTACCTCAACGGGCGGTATAACGATCTCATCACCGTCTTCAAGGGGTGTTTGTTTTCTGGAGATGGGGATTACGGCATAGTCTTTTGACGCAGCCAGATAGTGAAAGCCGCCTGTTACTTCTGGCCGTACATTTGTTTGCCCCGCGAGAAACGCTTCCGCGGGCTGTTTGTTTACCTTTCCCTTGCGAATCAGGTAGGCGCGGTTGATATCCCCTCTCGGCGAAGCCCCCCCTGCTTTTTCCATAATAACAGAAAGTGGTGTTTGACCATGCGTGATGGGATAGAGCCCCGGCCTTGCAGCTTCACCACTTACCCGCGCGACCGAGTGACGGGGTACGTTTTCTTTGGGCAAAACAGAGATAAAGTCTTTATTCTTAATTGGCATATCAGCGAGCTCATCGAGGGTATAGGCGCGCTTCTCTTTTCCATCACGGTGAAGCACAATGGCCGAAGAATCCGCGTCCGCGGTAAAGGTAAAGAGTGAGAGAAACTCTTTAACTGTCTCACCCTCAGCGATGGGAACCCGTCCGGTAAGATATCCTCTTACCTCTCCCTGTACATCGGCAAAATCAACGGCGAAATCGAGACGCACACTCATGCCAGCGTTTATGAAGGGATTATGAGAATAATCACCATCATTTAGAAACTTCAACAGATCGACCACCTGGGTTTCGCCATGTTTTTTCACCTGTACAGCACGGCTGTTAATAACCCTGAGGTCAGGAGTTTCATTCACCGAAGCCCGTGAGATTATGTCGTAAACCCGTAACGCGGGTGGAACATAGTAGGTTCCGGCTTTCACGCCTGCCCCATGAATAGTAACGGGCACCAGTTCAACCTCTGAATACCGTGGAGTGAAAGGGGTTAACTGAGCAACAACACTCAATTGTAGCAAAAGAAGCATGCTAAACGCGCTGTATGGCAATCCCTTAATTCTCATCTGTATTTACAGCCTTTCTTTTAGTATTTATTTACTGTAGCACTGTTTCAGATTAGCCGCGTTTTTTCTCATCATGAAGCGCCTACACCAAAAATGCTCACCGGTACGGTTTTAAAGAGAATCTTCATATCAAGCCACAAAGACCACTGGTCTATGTACTCCATATCCATCTCCATCCACTGATCAAAGGTGATATTGTCTCTTCCCGAGACCTGCCAGATACAGGTAATCCCTGGCTTCACCGAAAAACGCCTTCGCTGCCAGTCCTTATCAAAGCCCTCATAATCTCTTATGGGAAGGGGACGTGGCCCCACCAGTGACATATCACCCCTTAACACATTAAAAAGCTGCGGCAGCTCATCTATGCTAAACTTCCTTAAAATCTTACCTATGGGGGTGACCCGGGGGTCATTTGTTATCTTAAACGCCGCACCATCCTTGCGCTCATTAAGATGCGAAAGGTCATCAAGTTTCTTCTCCGCGTCGGTACCCATGGTGCGAAATTTCACCACATTGAAAATTCGTTTGTTCATTCCCACCCTGGGCTGGAGGAAAAACACCGGGCCCTTACTGGTAAGCTTTACCGCTATCATGGTGGCGACAATCAGCGGAGAGAGGATAAAAATGAGAATAAGCGCGGATAAAAAATCGATGATCGACTTTAACAACACCATTCGTGTGTACATTCCCCCGGTTACAACGGTGATAAGAGGGCTCTCCCCCATGTGCTCAACCTTTGTTTTGGCCTGCTTGAGTTTAAAAAGATCGGTGGACATTCTCAGAAGTATCCCCTGCTCCTGAGCGGTATCCATAATAGTAGTAATTTGCTGATAGTAGGTTTTGATAGGAAGACACACCACCACTTCATCAACTACATTTTTCCTTATATATGATGAAAAGGAGTCAAAATCACACACTATTTCCGGTAAACCACTTTTGGGATCTTTTGGGCCGTGCCATGATGAATCCACAAAACCAAGGACACGGTAACCAAGTTCAGGGTTATTGTCTATATAATTGTAGAAGGAGAGTGCGCGCTCTCCTGTACCGGCAATGAGGATATAACGCACATTGCGCCCCTTTGCACGTAAAAGGCCCAGCGCGTGACGCAGTAACACCCGAAAAGTCATAAGAGAGAGCAGGCTGAGCCAAAAGAAGAAGTGTACAAAGGGAAGGTTCACCAGATCCAGAGGGCGGTAGAAGTCCAGAAAAACTATGGTAGCGGTGCAAAACAGCACACATTTTAACATAAGAAACGCTTCTTCAATAAGCGCGGTAAAGCGTTTGGTATTGTAGGCCCCGAAAGTAAGAAAGATAAGATGCCAGCTCAGAAGCATCAGTATCCCTAAAAAACTGTTAAGCGCGGAGATACGGGGCGAAACCATTTCGGTAATTCTTGCAAGTGTATAGGGAGGATTTACCAGTATATCAGCACCGATAAATGCCGCGACGAGAAGGAAAACATCAGCGAGTTTAAAACTATCAAGTAAGACTTGACGGTGCATTGTTTTCATAGTACTATTCCTGTAGGTTTTTTCAGATGAATCGCCCCTTGACCAGAAATTGTGGCTTCTAATCGACAGGAAGCCACTTTTCTGGTTTTTATTAGTCTGAAAAACTTAACACTTCAGCTCTTTTCTACTTTATTGTAAATACCGTATATACATGGTATTATCGTAGACTTGTAAAACAATGGAAGCCAGATACAGATTACTACCAGCTAAAGAATTTTCTTAATAATAGAGAAAAATCCCAACAATTTAAATTTTAGTATTCCAATATAGTAATTATCACCCAGTAATTAACAGTAAAAAATTGATTAGTTGATAACTTTTTTTTGGTGATCGCAAATGAGAGCAGATCTTCCTTGGCAACCGATCTTGTGAACAATTGCGTTTTTAGAGTTGGTAAAGTTCTGGAGGTGATGGGTGTAGTTACTTTTAATTTCAGGGAGTTAAGGGGGGCTTTTTTTGGAAAGTCGCCTCTCGGCTCCCCTCGAGGAACTGCTTATGTGCATGCTCGGGGAACAGCTCTCGACTCCGCCCTTCGACGCACGCTCGGGGCATGCTCGGGGAACTGCTCAGGCCAACGGCCGGGATGAGCCCCTCCCCTTTAAAACCAACTGCAAGAGATTACCACAATGCCTAAAATGATATCACTGCTCTGGAGTCCCTGCCCTGTAAGGGCAGTCCATTTATAGCCAGGTCTTTTAAGGCCTGGTCTCTATAAGGCATGGTCCAGCCAGGGTAGGAAACCCTTCGCTGATAGAGGAAAACCTTGCAGGTTATGATAGAGGCATTCCCGGCCTGTCTTTAAGGCAGGGATGTTTTTGGTTTATTTGCCAACAGCAACGCCCGGCACGTCGATGTAATACCTCAAAGCCCAGGGTAGAAGAAACCCTGGGCTACTATAACAAAACCTTTCAGGTTATTATATCTACACTCACAAGCTTTGGATAAGGCAGCGAGAATTGCTGTGTGATAAAATCATTAAAATCGTGGCATTGTTACATCCTGCCCAAAAACAAACATTCGGGACATCGATAGAATACCCCCAAAGGGGGTTATTTATATTAGCCCCGGGTTTCCTACCCGGGGCGGTTTTCTGGGGCGATCTTGAATTTACTAAGGCATGAAGGTTTTTGGGATACCTGAGCAATCTGTGGTTTTATTTTAGAACCGTTACGCCTCTCGGCTACGCTCGAGGAACTGATTAAGTGCATTGTCCATAATACCCAGCTGAGGTGTGGATACATCCTTCACTCCTTCACTCCTTCATTCCAAATTCCAAATTCCAAATTCCAAATTTTCTTTCTCCTCCCCTCGATTATAGCCCAGGGGTCCCCCCAAACGGGTCCCATCACGCTTTTACCATTGACGCCCGGGGGTGACCCAATCTATCGCCTTTAGCCCCATAAAAATCTAAAAATCCTTTTTCCCATAAAAATCCTTCCTAAAAACGCCTGTACCGAAACTTAACCCCAAACCCCAAATTCCTCATTAGCACAATTTTTGCTTTTACACACTGTTTACTTTAATATATATTGACTGAATACGTTTAATTCCGATTATTGAAATTGCTGTTTTCGCCCGGTAAGAAAGTTGCTACCTGATTCTGAATTCATAACGCAACATTTTAAATAACACTGTCTAAGCAGAGGAAATAGGGCCATGTGCTGGTGGGATGCAGAAAGTTGAACAGTGCATTTAGTTTTTTTGCTTCAGCATTTTACGCACCACTTGTTATGCTTTTCCCTACTGTTTTGAGAAAAAACGTAAGAAAACCCGAAAGTAGTTATCGGTAACACGAAACACTATGAGACCTACAGACCGCATACTCAAAAACACCGCTTTTATGTACATAGCTTTGGTGATTACCGTTATCACGGGGTTATATACTTCACGTCTTGTCATAACCAACTTAGGGGTGGTGGATTACGGGATCTATTCCCTTTTAGGTGGATTGGTGCTTTTATTTGCAATAATCAGCGGCTCTATGGCCGGTTCAGTGCAGCGCTATCTCACCGTTGCCATCGGTCAGGGCGATGATCGGGAGACATCGAGAGTTTTCAGCGCGTCGGTTGTTATCCACCTGTTATTTGCAGCAGCGATTTTCATTTTAGGTGTAACCATTGGGCGATGGTTCCTTGAAAACTTTCTTAATATTCCACCCGAGCGACAGGATGCAGCGTCATGGGTGTTTCACTTTGTTTTGATTTCGTTTGCCTTAAAAGTCATTACCGTACCGGCTCAGGCGATGCTGAATGCTTTTGAGGTGATGGGCACACTGGCGTTTACAACACTCATTCCTACTTTCGGTAAATTGGTAGCAGCCCTTGCACTGCCACTGGTCGGTTCCGATAGTTTAAAAACATTCTCCTTTCTGATATGTTGTGTGGCTATTGTGGAGGTTATTGCAATTTACACGGTGACTAAAATGAAAATCAGGAGCTGTAAGTTGGTTCGTGTAGCCGAAACAAAATTATACTTCGATTTATTAAGTTTTGCGAGCTGGGGACTCATTGGGGAGATCTCTCATAGTTTGAAAGTACAAGGTGTTCCCATTATATTGAATATATTTTTCGGCCCGGTTGCCAATGCTGCCTATGGTATTGCGGGGCAGGTAAAACATCAATTAACTACTATGGCCCAGATAATTATCAAAACTACTAACCCACAAATTATCAAAAACTATTCTACCGGCTATAAAGAAAAGTGTTTTACTTTAGTTTTTCAGGCATCTAAGATTTGCTTTGGTCTGCTCTTTATCGTAACCATTCCCCTGCTTCTTGAAACCGATCTAATTCTTACCTTCTGGTTAAATGAAGTACCCCCTTTAGCGATCACCTTCACTCGTTTAGTAATAATTGTTACGTTGGTCGAAGCGGTTTCATTTTCCCTGATTACGTTATCAAGAGCTACCGGAAAAATCATTCTATACCAGAGTACGGTTGGTGGATTACTGCTGTTAAACCTACCAGTTTCCTATATTCTGTTAAATAATGGCATGCCACCCGAAACTGTATATTTTGTTAACATTATAATCGCGGTAATCGCGCTTTTCGCGCGCTTACCAATTTTGAAAAAAACAGCTGACTTGCCTGTCAAGTCGTACTGCAAAAATGTCCTCCTCAACTGTGCTATTCTTTTTTTACTAACAGGGGCTGGTGCTTTTTTAATTAACACACAATTCGAAGTTACTTCTATGCATATAAACATGTTTTATATTCCTCTGCTTTCCGGATGCTGCGCGTTGTTTATTATACTGAAGGGTTCAGAGAGAAATTATCTGATAAACTTAATTAAAGCCAGGGGCAACAATGGCTGATTTTCGATCATTACTACAGACTGTTGTACAGCGCGGCTTTTGTGTTGGATGTGGTGTTTGTGCCTCGCAATGCCCTAAGAACCTGATCATAATTTCACAAACCCCCGCAGGTCAGTATACCCCCCAATTGAAAAACGGCGGAGAGTGTACCGCCTGTGGTCGTTGTGTATCGGTTTGCCCGTTCTATTTTGAAAACCATAACGAAGATTTTATTGGTGAACATAAATTCAGGAACAATGCCGCTTTCAGGCATACCCCTGAGACCGGATTTTTTACCGATACCTTTGTGGGGTATGCAGATGATAAAACGAGAATCAATGGTGCTTCCGGGGGGGCACTCTCCTATTTGCTCAAAGCAATGCTTAGTAACGAAATGATTGACGGTATAATCACTGTTGAGCCTCATAATGATCCCCGTAAGCTGTTTAAATACACTGTGATAAACTCGGTAGAGGGTATCGAACGCTGTGCTAAATCGGCCTATTATCCTGTTGAGTTGAGTGAGGTGCTTTCGGTGGTAAAAAAGGAGGAGAAACGATACGTATTGGTTGGACTGCCGTGTGTAATTAAGGCTGTTGAGCTTGCTCGTATCCAGGATCCCACTCTCAGAAAAACGATCGTGTACACACTTGGGTTAGTGTGCGGACAGAGTAAAACCCAGAAGTATACCGAGTATCTGATTACACAATTTGGCGTACCGGTTGAAAGTGTAACTAAAGTAACCTATCGCAAAAAGGTCGCAGATCGCCCAAGCTCCGATTATGCTTTTGAAATTGAAACCAACGATGGGACGACTTTGCGCAAATTGTGGTCTGAAGGGGTCAATACCGTATGGTGTAATGATTTTTTTAAACAAAAGAGCTGCTATTTTTGTGATGATGTATTTGCTGAGTGTGCTGATGCAAGCTTTATGGATGCATGGTTACCCCCATACAGTACTGATTACAGGGGTCATAGTTTGGTAATAGGTAGAAATAGTGAAATAACCCAACTTTTTACCCAATCCTGGGGTTTTGAGCCTATAGGGGTAAATGAAATTATTAAAAGCCAAAAGCCGGCTTTGATCAACAAAAGGGGGAAGAGTGTACAACTTTTCCGCACTCAAACAAAAGTGCCGGTACCACAAACGAGAAACTTTGATAGTATAGATGATAGTAGTAGGTTTGCTGCGTTCAGGAGAAAATACAAGAATTCACAACTAACCAGATCGGGTGATGATTCATTAGTATTTAAGTCAGTTACAAGATTGTGCAAAAATACTATATACAAGAGAATACATAGAAAATTTATAAGACTCATTTCATCGAAGTGAATATACACATGAAAAATAAATCAGTAGGCATACTAAACATGCATTCCTCCAATAGTAATTACGGTGCTGTTTTACAGGCTGTTGCCATTCAGGAGTGTGTAAACAGGTTAGGATACTCTTCTGAGCATATTGATCTTATCATACCCCTAACAGATGAAAGTATTTGGCGACAACTCTACGACAGATTCAAAAAGCAGGTTAAAGTGTTGTTGGGAATGGCCTACAATGTGCGGGGCCAACGCGTATTTCAGGAATTTAGGGACAAGTATCTTGCGCTAACAGACCACACTTTCTATACGATGCAGGATTTGGACAAACACACTTTCACGTATGATGCAATTGTAGTGGGCAGTGATCAGGTCTGGAGACCCAAATACACCAAAACGGTGGCGATGGCCTACTTTTTGCCTTTCGTTGGTTCACCAGTTAGAAAAATTGCCTATGCGGCAAGCTTTGGGGTCAGTCGGTGGGAAGAGTTTAGCGACACTGCTCTTACAACTAAAGTTGGGCACTTATTACAGAAATTTGATTCGGTTTCGGTACGGGAGGATTCAGGTGTAGAGATATGTAAGGACGTTTTTACTATAAAGGCACAGCACGTGCTTGACCCCACTCTTTTGATAGGCGCGGACTTTTTTAAGAAAACAGTTCTTAAAGAGCATACCACAAATGATTATGATGGGATTGTGTATTATAAGCTTGATCGATCCCAGGACTTCCTAAACTTACTCTCCTTTTTGGGGAAAAAATATAGTTGTTGCACCAAAAATATCTATCATAAAAAGGTATCAAAACGACTAAGAGAGTATATACCCGTTTCACAGTGGCTAAATGCAATTCATAACAGTACGATTGTCGTTACCGATTCTTTTCACTGTATCTGCTTTGCAATCATGTTTAACAAGGAATTTATCTATTACGGTAATGAACAAAGGGGTATAACCAGAGCTCAAAGCCTGCTAAAGATGTTGGGGATAACGGGAAGAATGATCAGTTCGTTTGATACAGAGAAGGTGGAAATGATAGTACGCAGGCCAATCGACTACAAAACAGTTAACTCTAAACTTGATCAGTTTAGGGAAGAGTCTGCCCATTTTCTTGCTGCAGCATTAAACGAGAAAATTATTCCCGCAGATAAGATGGATGAGTTATGCAACAACCACTAATCTCCGTAATTATACCCGTCTATAATGCCCGGGGTTTTCTACATGAGTGTCTGAATTCTGTTACACACCAATCATACAGAAACCTTGAAATCATTACTGTAAATGACGGTTCGGGTGATGATTCTCTGAACATATTAAAAGAGTACCAGGCCAGGGATTCGCGTATAAAAATAATCGACCAAAGCAATGAAGGGGTCAGCTCTGCACGCAATAGTGGAATTAAAATTGCTAAAGGTGATTATATCTTTTTTCTGGACGCTGATGATTTTCTTTCCTTAGAAACATTTAAAGAAATGGTGAGTTATGCAGATGAGGGTAAATGTGTAACTGTTAGATGTGCAATATACAAATTTAGAATGGAGCGGGAGACTATCGCTGGTTGCAACAGTTTAAATGCTATGAATTCTACATCATCTATCAGTTACCAGGATTATATTAAAGGGCTCTTAACAGGTAAGTATTCCGGCTTTATGTGGGGCTTACTTTTTCCTGCAAAAATGATTAAATCTATCAGACTAAAAAACGATCTAAGCCATGGAGAAGACTTGATATTTTTGCTATCATGCATGTCACAAACGGATGGTTGTGTAGTAAGTATAAGGGGTAAATCTCTTTATTATTACCGGGCACATGAAAACGCGGCGACATCCAAAACAACACCTAATTCCATCAAGTCATCTATAAAAGTAGTGGAGTACGCAAAGAGTGTCCTGTCAAAAAAGTACTATCTTGAGCTCAATATATCATACTGCATATTGTTATGGACAATGGTAAGAAATATTTTACGAGACAAACAATATACCAGATCAGACGCTATTACTCTTATTACTACTATTCGTTCTATCAGCTCTGATTACAAATACACTTTGCCGCTAAAGGCACTCTACTCTTTCCCTAAAGAAGCAGTACAATATGTTGTATCAAAAGTACTACTGTATTCAGTATACAACCTGAAAGGATTTGGATTAGATATGTTTAGAAGATACTATGGAGTTAAATTGTAATGTTATACGACCTACTGGCAATTGTCTCTTTTGTCTATGGTGTGATTTTATCTTTAAGGGTCAAAACTTTCGATAGTGTTTTGACTTACCTGATTGTAATTCTATTGTTGATACCACGAACGATTTATCTTCCGGGTGTTCCCGGTTTTTCTGTACACTCTGTATCGGTGTGTGTGATGCTGTTTATATTTTTTATGCGAAGAGTATTTCTTAGAGACGAATCTATCAATTTGTACTTCCAGCACAGAGATTATTTCATGTTTCTCTTCATTGTGTATGTACTATTTTTATCCTGGAGCTACAACAGAACATCCGGCATCCCCATTTTGTTTGAAAATTACTTTATACCTTCCCTGTTCTTAATCTTTATATGTTCCAATGTATCCACTTTGAAAGGGAACCATCTAAAACTGATGGTCAACATTGGTGTAATGATCTCAATCTACGCGATAGTTGAATATATCACCCGGTATAACATCATCTACAGAGATCATTATGCGGATCTGACATGGTTTGGAGAGTACAGGGAATTAGCAACTGTTTTTAGAGTTTCTTCCACTATTGGCCACCCCTTAATGTTATCATCATTTTTACTTCCACTTCTACCTTTTACAAACACAACACGGTGGCCTGCATTATCCCGTTTCTTACTACTGATAGGCATTCTGGTAACCGGGGCACGTTCCGCTGCTCTTATTGCTGGGGGTTATATCGCGCTGCATATACTCTGGAATAAGAAATTAGGACAGTTGATATTGTTGGTTGTAGCAGGGTTTTTCATCATTTCCTACGGTTCTCAGATACCCATTATTGATGGATTGTTCCATCGCTTTGAACATGCAACCCATTCATCTGAAATCAGGTATATTGTATTTGAAAGCTTACCAGTTTTAGTGCGGGAATCGTTTTGGGGACATGGCTTACGATCAAGTGAATTTATGTTTTCTCAACTCATTGGATTAGATTACGTTGTAGAAAACCCCTGGATATCCTTATTGTTAGAGATCGGTATTGTTGGTCTCTTATTCTATTGTGCAATGATGTTAGTTTGGGTAAGCAGAATCGGCTTTAACCGAACCCATATTGCTCCAACTGCATTAATTATCGCTATGATCAGTGGATACAACTCGATAGCGGTGAATACAAATCTGCTTCTATACACAATTATACTATTATCCTGTATAAAGAATAGGTATGAGGAAAAAGATGAAAAAAGTAGTACATCTGGTCTTTTCGCTTAATAACGGTGGGTTAGAGAATATGGTAGTGGATATATGCAATGAGCAATCTAAATCCGCTGAGGTTACCTTGATAGTTATACATTCTACCATAGACACAGCAGTCAGCGATTTATTAGACTCAAAAGTCAAATTTATTTGCTTACAACAAAAACCACCAACCAGATTGCCCTTTTTTGTAATCAGTTTATGGGCCATACTCTGGAAAATTAAACCTGATATTCTTCACCTGCACAATAGAATGAGTATGAAACTGTTTCCCCGTTTTTTACCAAAAAGTAACACCAAGATTCTACTTACTATCCACAATACCGGAGGAAAATTGGGTAATGAGATACGAAATGTAGATATAACATATGCTATTTCCAACGCGGTTAAATCAGATATAGAAAAGCGTTATAACATTAATACTTGTATAAATTATAACGGCGTTCGTGTTAAAGACATTGTCTCTAAAACAGAATGGTGTTTACGAAGTTGTGAGCCATTGAAAATCATCCAAATCAGTAGGCTGATGCACAAGATAAAAGGTCAGCATGTGCTTTTAAAAGCGACTCAACTCCTGGTGCAAAAGGGGGTACCTGTAATCGTTTCATTTATTGGCAATGGTGAATCGCTCGACTATCTAAAGGAACTGGCTAAAGAATTAAACATCGAGAATTCGGTACAGTTTCACGGTTCTTTACCCAAAGAGGATGTGTACAAAACTCTCAATCACTACGATGTGCTTATTCAGCCGTCTCTTTACGAAGGTTTTGGATTAACTATCGCCGAAGCGATGGCTGCCAAAGTACCGGTAATAGTACCCAATATCGAAGCTCCTCTTGAGATTTTAAAGAATGATAAAAACGGCTATGTTTTCAGAGTTGGGGATTCCCAACACCTGTTTGAAAAAGTCTTGTGTTGCATTGAGGACTATCGGTCGGGTAAAATAGAATCCATTGTTCATAATGCTTACACTCATGTAAACGCAATGTTTAATATAAAAGAGACCAGTAAAAGATATTTAGAAGCGTAGTTATATCCACTACTGTCTATGCAGCTAACCAAAACTCGGTAACCAAATCAAAAAGAATTTGGAAAACATATGAGAATACTAAAACCAGTGTTAATCGTGATTGTTGTAATCACATCTTCTACCATCATAGTATCTCGTCTATTGAACCATAGTACTGTTGTGCAGGCAATACCCGTGCAGATTCAGAGACGGCAAATGCTCTTACACGATAACCTGGTATTACAGGATTACGATTCTTATACAGGTGCTCTTATTGCTTCAAGAGGGGCCTCTGTTTATATCAGCAACGATACAGGCAGAACTTTTGAAAAACTGTATACAATGCCGATCCCGCGTAGCATTCCCTTTTTACTATCAAGATTTGGTTTTTTCAGAAACATCGTTGGTTTCCATGAAGTTATTGAAGCACTGGTTGTCGGCCCAAATAAACATCTTATTACCTATGGAAGTCAGATGTTCAGGTGGTCAGAAAATGAAGGGTTAAAAAAGCTTGAGCATACCATACGTCGCTTAGGCGGAAATAAATACCTGTTGTCTCAAAGTATAGAGCAGCTTCCGGATGGAAGGATCGTGTATGGTGAATATGGCCGAAACAGTGACTTTGATTCAATTCAGGTTTTTATCAGTAGTGATACAGGAAAAACCTGGAGGAGAAAGTATCGTTTTGCACCCAATACAATTCGTCATATTCATACTGTACGATACGACCCGTATGATAGTCTTTTGTGGATTGGAACCGGTGACATTAATGAGCATGTAATTCTTGGTACACTATCTGATAACGAACTGAATGTTATACGAGAAGGCGATCAATACTATAGAGTGGTAAGCCTTATTTTTGATGAGGATTATGTTTACTGGGGTACCGATTCTCCGGACATCGATACCAACTATGTTTTCTACTTCAACAGGTCAGAGGATACAGTCGTGGCAATGGGAGCGGTAAACGGACCCATTTGGTACAGTACCCAAACATTAAACGGGACGATCTATCTGGGAACTGCTCATGAGACAATTGGAATAGGTATGCACAATGATTCCGTTTCTGTTTGGAACATAGACTCTCACCGGCAGTTAAATAAGGTTCTTTCTATTAAAAGAGATCTTGGTCAACGGAGACACTCGATAATCAGATTTCCCAAAACAGATGGTGTTCCGGTCTTATGTTTCTCGGTTCATAATTCAGCTCTGGGTGGTTCGGTTACCTTCATCGAGAACAACAATATTTGCTATAAGGAGAACTAAATGCATCCATTTTTTTTTAGATTTAGAAAATTTTATAATGAACATGTTTTATATATGGTTAAAGATAAACAAAGAAAGAAATTACCGCTCATACTATTTGAGATACTACTCTTTATGATACATAAAAAAGATACTCCACAAAACTATATCAAATTTGGGGGATACAAAAAGGGGTCGGATACCAAAAATTTGACAACATACTTAACTGGTACGAGATTTGACAGGTTTCGGTCAAAACATCTTAATGATAAACAATACCTGTATCAGCTTGAAAACAAGTGGGAGTTTAACAAGCTATTACGAACCTCAGGTTTGAAGACTACAGAGGTTATCTGCAAAATAGAAAAGGGAAAGATAATTTTGCCATCAGATGACAAAGAGACGACCATAAGCGCTCTGATCTCCAGAATCGACCAGGATTTTGTAATAAAACCCATTTCTGATTCAGCACATGGTACTGGGGTGGAAATTGTTTGTTATTCCCAGACAACCGATCTAAATACCCTGATATCCAAGTATATAGATAATTCTTATACGACACCATTGCTTCTTGAGCAAAAAATCAACCAGCACAAAGATATTAGTGAAATCTACCCTATAGCGGTAAATACTGTTCGCATCGATACATTTCTAAGACTGGATGGAAGTGTTGATATTTTAACTGCTATTTTACGTACCGGCAAAAACGAGCGAAAAGTAGATAACTGGGCAGGTCATTTGGGTGGTGTTGCGGTAAAAGTAGACCTGGAAACTGGTTGTCTGGACAAGGTGGGTTTTGACTACTTTTTGAACAGATATAATAAGCATCCGAATACCAACTTTATCTTTGACTCGTATCAAATTCCTTTCTTTAATGAGGTAAAAGAGATAGTAAAAAGAGCTGCCCGTTGTTTTCCAAAGATACGCTCTATAGGGTGGGATGTGGCAATATCTGAAGAGGGGCCAGTAGTTATTGAGGGTAATTCTGATTACAGCCTACAAATGCCTCAGACCATCATTGGGCCCTATTTACTTAACAAAGTATTTACCGGGGCCATGAAAAATGAGCTGCTCTCTATAAAAAAGGGTGAAAAATATGAAAAACATTTTGTTGGTTAGCCCAATACTGGATGGTATGGGTGGTATTTCATCGGTGGTGCGAACATTGATGAACGTGTATTTAAAAACAGGCACAACAGGCATTACAAAAGCAATAACGGTGAATACCCGGCCACAAAAGATTTGTCGTATTCATCGGGTATATAAAACTTTTGTCAAATCAGGTATGTAGTTTCTGTTTATACGATTACTTTTGAAATAAACACTGATAAGGTAGTTTCTATTCAAAGGAATTCTAAACCAAAAGAGGCACTTGCCCATTCCATTTCCCGAAAAAATATGTGTGTAACAGTCTTATGATTCTCAGTTTTTATTATTCAGCTCCTGGTGGTTCGGTTACCATTATTAAGAATAAAAAGTTAAAAAAAATTGAGGACACTAAATGTATTCATTTTTTTTCAGATTTAAAAAATTATATAACGAGCAAATTGTATATATGGTTAATGATAAAAACAGAAAGAAATTACCCCTCATACTTTTTGAGCTCCTACGGTATATGATACTTAAAAAAGATACTCCTCAGAACTATATTAAATATGGGGGCTATAAAAAAGGGGCCGATACCACTGAATTGATCAAATATATACCCGGTGCTACCTTTGATAAGTTTCGGTCAAAACATCTTAATGATAAGCGATACTTGTTTCAGGTTGAAAACAAGTGGGAATTAAACAGGAAGTTATTTGCTTCAGGTTTGAAGACTTCAGATATTATCTGCAAGATAGAAAAGGGGAAAATAGTTTTACCATCAGACGAGAAAGAGACGACCATAAGCGCTCTTGTCTCCAGGATAAAAGAGGATTTTGTAATCAAACCCATAGCTGATTCAGCACAGGGTAATGGATTGGAATTTGTTTGTTATTCACAGGCGACTAATCTTTATACTATATTATCCAAGTACATAGAAAATTCCTATACTACACCAGTGCTTCTTGAATATAAAATCAAGCAACACAAGGATATCTCTGAACTATATCCTATAGCAGTAAATACTATTCGCATCGATACATTTTTAAGATTAGATGGAAGGGTTAATATTTTTGGCAGTACATTACGTACTGGTAGAAATGGGCGTAAAGTGGACAACTGGTCAGGTCGCTCGGGTGGTATTGCAGTAAAAATAGACCTGGAAACTGGTTGTCTCGATAAGGTGGGGTTAGACTACTATTTAAACAATTACAAAAGCCACCCCGATACCGGTACAACTTTTAACTCTTACCCGGTACCATATTTCAATGAGGTGAAAGCAATGGTAAAAAAAGCTGCCCGTTGTTTTCCCAAGGTACGTTCTATAGGGTGGGATGTGGCTATAGCTGAAAATGGGCCACTGATTATTGAAGGAAATTCTGATTATAGCCTGCAAATACAAGCATGCACCGGACCGTATTTACTTAATAAAGTATTTACTGGGGCTATGAAACAGGAGCTACTCTCTATAAAAAAGGGTAAAAAATATGAAAAACATTTTGTTTGTTAGCCCAACACTGGATGGTATGGGTGGTATCTCTTCGGTGGTTCGCACACTGATGAATTCAGATTTAAAAAACAGGTGTAAAATATCGCACTATAGCAGCTACGTCGATAAATCATTTTACCACAAACTAATCAGCATCATTACCGGGTATATAAAATTTCCATTTTTTTTGTTGAAAAACAGAGACATTGAGATCGTACACATTCACGGATCTATGAGAATCAGCTTTTTACGCAAGTCCTATTATATGCTTTTATCCAAATTAGCTCAAAAAACAGTCATCTACCACATGCATAGCTCAATGGTCAATGAGTACTTTGACAGGAATAATAAATTTAAAGGTGCGATTATTAAAAAATTGATGAATCAATATGATGCGTTTATTGTTTTATCTTCCTACTGGGAACAGGTTGTTAAAAAGTACACCAACTCAACCATTTTTGTTACTCATAATCCTGTCTCTGAAATAAATGCACCCTCTTGTTCCAAAAACTTTAATGATAATAATAATGTGCTTTTTCTGGGAGAAATTGGCCAAAGAAAGGGTGTCCATGATTTAATCAAGGTTGCAAAAGAGCTAAAAAACAGAAACACCGACGTACATTTTCACATTGGTGGTAACGGCAATATCGATGTTTATAAAAAACAAGCTGATAAACTCAATGTCAGCGAAACTATAACCTGGTATGGGTGGGTACGGGGAGAAGAGAAAGAACAATTATACAGAAACTGTAGTATCTACTTTTTACCCTCCTATTTTGAGGGACTCCCAATGTCAATACTGGAAGCCATGGGCAAAGGGTTTCCTGTAATATCTACCAGGGTGAGTGCTATACCCGAATCCGTTATACACCAAAGAAACGGATATATCTATTCTCCCGGCGATATCACCGGATTTGCCAACGGTATCGAACACATGCTATCTAATCCCAAACTCTTGTTTAATATGTCACGGGAATCAGTTAAAATCATCAATGAAAAGTTTAGCATTGAAAAGATCGTGTCGCAACTTTATACAGTATATAATAGTGTTTAACTTCACCCAAAGTGAGGATAAATGGGTATAGATAAGTTATCCCAAAAGGTTGGTCCGCGATTAGCAACCGTCATTTATTCAATTTGTGGCACCTATCTTAATATGAGCCGCTATAATAACAGATATAAAAAGATACTCCAAAAATTAACCGCTACCCAAAAGTGGAGTTCTGATGAATTTTCAAAGTACCATCTATCGCACCTGAAAAATGTCATTCATGAAGCAGTTAATTATGTTCCCTATTACAAAAGCTGGGCGAAGGAAACCGGTTTTACAGAAAACGATTTTACCAGCCTTGAGGACATTACACATTTTCCTATTCTAAAGCAAAAAATTGTAAAAGATAAGCCAGAACTGTTCATTCATGAAAAGCTTAATAAATTCAGATATCGTTGGACGGAGACGGGTGGCACTACCGGAAGAGGGTTAAAACTTCCCATTGAATTACAATGTGATCATGTTACATGGGCCGCGGTTTGGCGCTCCCGCTATCGTTTGGGGATGAGCAGTAATGATTGGATCGCACAGTTTTTCGGCAGAAATTTTATCGACCCACGGAGGAAAAAAGGGCCTTTCTATTCCACTAATTACCCCGGTAAGCAACATTTCTTTAGTTCACACCATATGAGTTCCGAAACAATATATGACTATATAAATTCTATTAACAAACTAAAACCCGCGATCATTACCGGCTATCCTTCTGTTCTTGCCCGTCTTGGAAGCTATATGTTGGAGAACGGCAACAAACTTAACTATAGAATAAAAGCAGTATGGCTCAGCTCCGAAACGCTCTTCTCTCATCAACTAGAGATAATAAAAACAGCATTTAACTGTCCATGTTATCAGATTTATGGCCACACCGAACAAGCTGCGTCAATCAGCAGTATTTCTGAAAATGAACTGGCGGTGGATGAAGAGGTGGGATATGTGGAATTTGTGGAAAATGAGTACGGACACCAAAGGATTATTGCTACTGGATTACATAACAGAGCATTTCCTTTGATCCGTTACGAAACAGGGGATTTTGTAACGAGATGGTACCTTAAATCCGGAAGGAGGGTTGTTGATCGTATAGAGGGTAGAGAAAACGATTTTCTTCTTACCAAAAGTAACAATAGAGTAAATACAATAAATCAGATCTTCAAATATGTTAAAAATATCGAATCACTACAGTTTAAGGAAGTACAAGCAGGCGAATATAAAGTTTCTATAGTTCCTGCCAATTCAGATTACCAGGATGATATCTATACAATACAAAAGGAGATCAGGAAGCTTGCAGACGGAGAGATCAGTTTGGATTTTGAATGCGTACAATCGTTACCTGTTACTAAATCTGGTAAATTAAAATTAATAATGAGAGAATATTCATGAATATTGAAAAGGAAACAACGAAGCTAATTCAATACTGCGAAAAACAAAGTTATCGTGGCTATGATCCCTATGATGGTCTAAACAGTTCTATAATAAAAGTGCTTACATTGAAGAACAAGTACCTTCGTATTATAGCCACGCAACTTATCCGCCGTTGCCCTGTAAACATCAGGCCCATTTTGGGTATAAAACGGGGCGAAAACCCAAAAGGGCTCGGGCTTTTTCTTTGGGGATATACCAAACTGTACCAAAAAGACCCCAAACCCGAATATCGTCATGAAGTCGAGTATCTTTTTTCACGTCTTGAAGCACTCGTTTCAAAAGGGTATAGCGGCTTTTGCTGGGGCTATAATTTTGACTGGCAATCACGAACCTTTTTTCGCCCCGAAGGGACACCAACAATTGTTAACAGCTCATTTATTGGACATGCGCTTATAGACGCTTACGAAACATTTGGAGACCGCAAGTATCTGGATAGGGCGCTTTCTATCCGCCATTTTATCTTGAAGGATTTGCGTCGGACAATGCACGACTCAAACAGTTTTTGTTTCTCCTATACCCCCGTAGATACTGCAGTTGTGCATAATGCCAATCTTTTAGGCGCCGCACTGTTAATACGACTGTTTAAGCATTGCCAAGAACCGGAAGTAAAACAAGCAGCTCTTTCGAGTCTTTCATACTCCATGAAGCATCAACGTGAAGATGGCTCATGGTACTATGCAGACACACCATCAGAAAAATGGATCGACTCATTCCATACAGGATTTAACCTGCAGGCAATTCGCTACTTTTTAAGCGAAGGCTTTGGGGAGGAGTACAGAGAGGGCTATAATCGAGGGGTTAACTACTATGCTGAAAACTTTTTTCTAAATGATGGCACACCCAAATTTTTCCACAACCGAACCTACCCTGTTGATTTTCACTCACCTGCTCAGGCTATAGTATTCTTTTCCGGTGAAGGAGAGCAGTACCAGGGGCTTACCAATAGAATTCTAAAGTGGACCATGGATAACCTCTACAGTGGGAAGGGGTGGTTTTATTTTAGAAAAAGCCCTGGCTACACCAATAAGATATCCTATATGCGCTGGACACAATCCTGGGCGTTTCATGCGCTTACAGAATTTTTGCTAAACCAAAACGCGTGCAAAAACAGCGAAAATGTTGTGATCAACTCCTAAAAACAGGTTTAAAAAAGACGCGATACTAAAAGACTTTAACCAAAAATAATCCTATTCCTGGAAGCTGGCACCTTTCTTGGGGCGCTATAATAATAGAGGGTAAAACCAACTTAAATAATAGCTTAAACGAAATTTTGTTTGTATCAATATCCCAAGATGTTACAATTGAGGCAGATTACCCTTAATGAGGATTTTTAAACTATAGCAAAGACCTAAAAACACAATTACTATAGCCCCAAAATCCTTGTCGGGTATCATTGAATCATTTTTTTCATTGTAACACCTTAAGTAAGATGGGGATTTTTTTATTATGGTTAGGGCTATACTTCCTTTTTTCTTTGTAGTTATACTGTGCTACAACTCTTTTAGTATCCAGGTACTAGATGAACGCCCAAGAGTATTTTTAAACAGAAGTACAGTATATAAATTACAGGATGCATTATCCAATCCGGAATCGTATCAATACCAGCAGTATCAAAAGATCAAAAACCTTAACCATCCCTGGGTAAAAGCATTAAATTTTCTTGTTTTTAATGATACCGCTCAGGGACTGGCTGCTATATCTACCACCCTCACTGAGCTCAAAAACCATAACAGGTACCAGGTATTTCAAACAGCATTTCAGTATGGAGCCAGTGTTTATGACTGGTGTTATCCATTGTTGTCTGAGAGCCAAAAAGAGGAATTTATTGAGCATTTTATCCGGATAGCTCATATAGTGAGCCCATCCTACCCTGCACGAATAGAAGGTACTTATTTTGTTGCAGCCCATTTAGGCTGGCTACAGCTTGGTCAAATACCAATTGGTTTGGCTATTTATGATGAAGACCCAACGATGTTTGATGCTGCCATAAAAGCGATGAAAAAGGGAATTGCGCCGGTTGCAAATTTCTACCATCAGGCCCATATGCATCACCAGGGTGATTCATATACCGGTGCACGATTTTTCCAGGAAATATCAGCCACACAAGCCATCATTGCCGGTACGGGCCAAAATATATTTACAGAAAAACAATCACGCGTTCCGTATCAACTTATCTATCATTCCAGACCAGACCGCCTCCAGCTCAGAACCGGAGACACCTATAACAGCTTAGGAAGCAGAGATAAATCTCATATGCTATTAACAGCAGGTTTTTTGTATGATGATCCTGTTTTAGTATCATTTGGAAATGATGATTTCTTTCACTCCATCAGTCCTGTTCAGGAAATGATGAGTATTATACTCTCGGTTAACAGTTCTGTTGTACCAGAAAAAAATCTCATAGAGAATCTACCAACGGCAAAATACTTTCCTTCACCACAGGGCGAGATAATCTGGAGAAACGATTGGATTTTAAATAACGATAAAAGTAATTCACCCCTGATCCAGATGCGAATTGGGGAGCATTACTTTGGCAATCACCAAAGAATGGATTTTGGCACCTTCCAGATCTACTATAAGGGCTCATTAACCGGTAACAGCGGCTATTTCGGGGCCTATGATGATGACCATTGGCGAAATTATCACAATGAAACGATATCTATGAACGGGTTACTCATTTATGATCCTGATGAAAGAAGTAGGTGGAGAGGTGGAAGTGTCGTGAGTGGTGGACAGTATGCCAGAGGCACCCCGCGTAATTATGATGAGTTAGTCCGCAACAAAGCCGGAAGTGTTATCTCCCGGTACATATCCAAGGACTACAGCTATGCCTATATTTCCGGAGATATTACCGAAGGCTACACCGATAAGGTTTCTGAAGTTACCCGTTCAATGGTAACACTTGAAACGGATAATCCCGACTACCCTGCAGTATTTATGGTCTTCGATAGAGTAGAATCTTCAAACCCGGAGTTTAAAAAAACGTGGCTACTGCACACGCTTGAGGAGCCGTTAATCGATAATAACCGAACCACTGCCATAAATACCAGGCCCTACTATAATACAAGAGGCGACCTTGACCCATCTTTAGGCCACTATAGCGGGAAGTTGGTTTCTGACTGCCTGCTTCCCAGAGATGCCACAATAAGCAAAATTGGAGGACCTGGAAAAGAGTTTTGGGTAGAACAGGCAAATCGTAATATCTACCCCGAGCCTCATTCAGTTCGCCATTATGGCAGAGACTCAATTATTGCATCATTTGAAGCCGGAGCCTGGCGTGTAGAAGCCTCTCCCTCACAGCCCGCAAAAAGAGATCATTTTCTTCACGCAATGGCAGTGATGGAGAACCCCACAGAACTAATAGAACGATCAAAGCTGCTGGAAACAGAGCAGATGTATGGCGCTCAATTACTGGGAAAAGCGGTGTTTTTCAGTAAGGAAAAAGCACTCCAGAAAGATTTTACCTTTAATTTCGGTGAAACAACGGTCGACCTTTTACTCACCGATCTTAAACCCGGGCCATGGGTTATCAATCATGGTAGTACCACCACACAAATCGATGTTTCTGATACTGCAAACGTTGCGTTTATCGAAAAAGTTACCGGTACTATTGATGCCGTACATGGATCCTCTGCTCCTTCAATGCCAGATCTTGGTGATGGAGATGGTGATGGAGATGGTGATGGAGATGGTGATGGAGATGGTGGTGACACAGATGGTGGTGACACAGATGGTGGTGACACAGATGGTGGTGACACAGATGGTGGTGACACAGATGAGGGTGATACAGATGAGGGTGATGATGATAAGGGTGATGCTGTATCAGCCAACAGCAACCTAGGCGCAACAGCTAATTATCCTAAATATCTTGCCTTTGGGATTTCCAATGCCTCACTGGTTCACCCCGGACAACGTATAGGTATACCCTACTTTGTTCCAATGCACAATTCTGATAATTCAGTGAATGAAGGTCGTCTTCAGCACGTACGAATGGATGTAGTAGATCTGCGTGGCCAGGTAGTAGCAACCATTGTAGAAGGTAGAAAAGGCCCCGGGTCATACATCGCTCAATGGGATGGTACACTTGCCAACGGAAGACCTTTAAGCAGTGGTGTATACATTGTCACTTTAAAAACACAAGATTCCAGAGCAACTATGAGATTAGTACGTCCCTGATGGTTACCAACTAACCGACCGTTTATTTTGCTCAAACTGCTTTGAATTTGGATTCTTCTTCAAATTCAAAGCAGACCTCTTCTGTTTGCAAGTGCTCAGATACTATACAGTTCACTATCCTTTTAGCAGTATTTCCATCCCACAGTTTTGGTCTTTTGGGTTTACGATCCTGAGCGATACACCTGAGAAACTCTCTTCGTATGTTACTCACCGAATTTCCAACCAGAACACTGGCCCCACCATGTTCTTTGAGAGTAATAGGGCGTTCAGTGTTCCAACGCATTGTCAGACATGGTGTTCCCAATACACAACACTCTTCCTGTAGCCCTCCGCTGTCGGTGAGCATTATATCAGCACTCATATTGAGTTTGAGCATCTGCAAATAACCAAGCGGTTCGGTCAGAAGCAACTTTGGATTTTTCAGAATGTCCTCTAAAAGGCCGATTTTAGCAATGATGTTTTTTGTGCGTGGATGTATAGGCCAGATTAAATCTAGTTTGCTTGTGGCTTCTTCTGCAAGAAATGTTACAATTTCCCTAAGTACTTTGGGGTTGTCAACATTTGAAGGCCGGTGCATAGTAACGAGTCCAAACTGAGAGCCATTCATTACACTCTCCGGAATCTGCTGCTCAGCCAACATGCTGCTCTTGACAACAGACTCTGTAGAAAGCTTTTTTGCTTCAGTGATATTTGTCTCAAGAGTATCGATCATTATATTGCCTACCAGCTTTATTTTCCTCTCATCAACACCCTCGTCTTGAAGGTTGTTACTGGAGATTGAATCTGGTGTAAGCAAAAGATCTGATAGTCTGTCGGTTACAAGACGATTTATCTCTTCAGGCATAGCAATGTCATAGGAACGCAAACCAGCTTCTATATGTGCAAGTCTTATACCCTCTTTTTTTGTGGTGATAGAGCAGGCACATGTTGCATTTACATCACCAACAACCACAACCCAGTGTGGCTTTAAGTTTTTTAGTACTTTTTCAAAGGCTATCATGGTGTTACCAACCTGCTCAGCATGAGTACCGGAACCGATTTCAAGATTCACATCCGGCTGATCGATCTGCAGTTCCTTAAAAAAGGATCCTGACATCTTTTCATCATAATGCTGCCCGGTGTGTACAAGCGTATGGTCTATATATATATCTGAACTTTTGCTATTAAACTCTTCTATGGCCTTGATAAAGGGGGCGATTTTCATGAAGTTAGGCCGTGCTCCAACCACTGAGATAATTTTAATGCTGTTTATTATCATAAATATTTCCCGGAAACGTTAAGAGTAGTTGATCTGTGTTTTTATGGTTTTACTTATAAGAACGTGTTTTGCTGTCAGATAGATAAAATAGGTGTTAGTTATCAGGTACCGTTTAAACATTCTTCTGGGCTCTTTGTACACACGGTACAACCACTCAAGCCCACTTATTTGCATCCATTTTGGTGCTCTTGATACAACGCCCGCAAGTACATCAAAGCTTCCCCCCACACCCTGTATAACAGGTGTATTCAATAGATGCCGGTTATCATAGGTCCACTGTTCCTTTTTAGGGCTGCCAAAACCTAAAAACAATATATCAGCATCGGAATTGTTAATTTCTTCTACAACGGAAACATTTTGCTCCTCTGCAAAATATCCATTTCTGTAACCTGCTATCCTAAGTTTTGGGTATTCCTTTTTGATATTTTTACACATCAACGATAAGTTTTTTTCTGTAGAGCCAAGAAAGTAAACTGTTTTCCCGTTTTTTTCGGCTCGTTTAAGAAGCAGTTGAAACAGGTCTATCCCAGCAATGCGCTCTGGCAGATTTCTACCCAGTAGTTTTGAAGCCCAGACAACCGGGACACCGTCTGGCAAAACAAAATCAAAACTGTTCATTACCTTTAAAATCTTGGGGTTTTTATTGATTTCATAGGCTTTGAGCGCATTTACAAAGAAAATACTACTCTTTTGTTTATTATTTATACGTTCAAATACCGTATCGATTAAAACATCTGTTCTGATACTATCCACATGAAAATTAAGTAGTGAAACCCTGCCCATATGCTTTGCCCCTCTTAATTAGTTTGTGAATATTCGATGTAAAAACTGTTAGGCTGTTTTTATAGTAAAATACGTAAATTATCTCCAGCGGTTTATAATTAGTTCAGCATCAGTTCTGTTCATATCACCTCGAATAGTAATTTTCTTTTTTAGCTGTGATAGCTATAGTTTGTGGTTATTCCTAACTCTACCTTGTTAATTATCACACCTAAAAGTGGCAACTCTTTATCCTGTAACATGCCATTGAGTACACGCAGTCGCTTCCTTGATGCTTCAGCTAAATTACTTACAAATATTAATCCATCCATGGATCTGGCCAGGTCCAGTGTTTCTGCTACCATGGTAATTGGCGCAGTATCAAACAATACTATGTCATGTGTGCTTTTGATTTTTTCTATTATCGTAGCCATTTTTCTGGAACCCAAAAGTTCTGTGGGGTTTGGCGGGATGTTTTTTCCGTTTGAAAAAACCTTTAGATTAGGCGTTATTTCCGGTGTAGAGACAATATCATCTACATTACTTTCTCCTAAAAGATATTCGGTAATTCCTTTATTAAACTTCTTACCAAAGACTTTATCGATAGATGGCCTTCTGAGGTCAAGATTCACCAATGCGGTTTTTTTCCCCATACACGCAAATTCATAGGCAAGGTTTGCTGTGATGGTAGTTTTCCCTTCTCCGGGTTGAGCACTGGTAAGCATAAGTGTAGCAGGTTTTTTGTCCAAAACATCCTTATATTTAAGATTGGTATATATTAATCGTATGGCTTCTGCCTGCAAAGAGTTTGGAGAATCTTTTATAAAAAGTAGGGGTTTGTTTCTAAATTTGGGTATTGCTCCAAGCTGTGACGTATTAAGTATTTTTACTATTTCATCAATATTGTGTGGGTTATCCTGAATGAATTCAAACAGCAATGCAAACCCAAGCCCCACAAAAAGTGCAGCGATTCCTGCCATTGCCGTTGTTTTGGTCTTTTGCGGATAAACAGGATTATTTGCTTTTACTGCTGGCTCTACAATTTTAATACTTGCTAACTGTGCAGCTTCCCGTATCTTGTATTCCTCAAATTGGGATAACAGGTTGGTGTAAATTTCATTCATTATGCGCTCATCACGTATCAGTCGGGCAAGCTGAATTTCAAGAGGCGGCAGATCTTTCATACTTTGATGCTGACGGTTAAGCTGTGCGTTTATCGCCCGTAACCGTGCATGTAAGCTAGTCTCGTTGATTGCTATTTGCTCTCTTACTTGTGCAAACCTGGAGTAACTGGGAGCAGCCTGTGAACCAACAGCAGAGAGACGATTTTCCACCTCACTTCTCTGTGCTTCAAGTCCCCTAAGCTCTGATTGCAACCGTATACGCTCTGCTTCAAGTTCCGCCATTGCACCAACCCGTACTCTGGTTTCCTGATCAAGAGCCACAGTATGTGATCCGGTTTTAAAGTCCATCAGGGCATTTTCGGCCACCTCAACCTTTGCTTTTTGCACGATAAGCTGAGACTCGATAAACTCCTTTGCAGCACTAATATTCTCCTGGTTTAGTTGTTGACTTTTTTCAGAAAATACTTCAGCCAAAGTATTTGCATAGAGAGCGGCATTGTCTGGATCAGCATCCCGTGCGCTAATTTTTATAATGTTTGTCTGAGCGATATGTTCAAAGCTAAATTTATTCAAAAAGGCCTGAAAGGAAATCAGAATTCCCTGTTCATCTCGTACATCACAGCGCCTGATCACCTCTTCAATAATGGGCCTGGTTTTAATGATCTGAATTTGAGTAAGAATAGGATCGGATCTTCCTATGCTTTGCATCATTATGTTTTCCACACCCAAATCTCCAAACCCTCCAACTCCAGTCCTGTCCTCAACCAACAGTATTTTACAGTGTGATTCATAGAGCGGCTGTGCAAGCAAAACGTATGCTACAGTAACCGAAACAATAACCAAAAATGATGTTATGATAAGCCATTTTCTACGTACTATGATGTTCCAGTAATCATTAAGTTCCATTTATTGTTCCTTTTTTAAAGCTTTGAGTAGGAATGAGACGCGGCCTTAGGCACGTCTCGGCTCCGCCCTTCGACTCCGCTCAGGGACCGCTCGACGAACTGTTACCTTGCTTGATTTATATAGGAACGCGACGGCCAGCGGCGCGTCTACAATCGACCGTTGCGCCTGTTCCCTGTTCCAAATTAATTTCTCATTCCGACGATGATCGCTACAGTAGAAACCACAGTTGCTGCGGCACTGATTATCGGTGACCACCTTCTGATCCACTTATCCTCCTTTGCTTCGGGAACCATAATGATATCCCCTGCAGCAAGGCCTGTTGGCTCACTTATGGTATAGGCATCATTGGTAAATGGGGTGATGGTTTTTACATTTCTCCTGTCAGCGGTTCTTGTAAATCCCCCGGCCTGTTGTATGTAATATCCAGCACTTTTACCACTGCTGTAGGGATAAGCTCCCGGCATTCGCACGCTTCCGCTTACGTACACATTTACCTCAACGGGCGGTATAACAATTTCATCCCCGTCCTCGAGTGGTGTTTTTTTTCTGGAAATTGGAATTACCGCATAATCTTTTGATGCAGCCAGATAGTGAAATCCTCCGGTTACCTCAGGGCGCACCTTGGTTTGCCCGGCAAGAAAGGCTTCTGCAGGCTGTTTGTTAACCTTACCCTTGCGTATAAGGTAGGCCCTGTTGATATCACCTCGTGGCGATGCCCCCCCTGCTTTATCCATGATACGGTAAAGTGGTGTTTCTCCATGGATGATAGAATAAAGCCCTGGCCTGGCAGCTTCGCCACTTACCCGCACAACAGAGTGACGGGGAACGTTTTTTTGTGGCAAAACAGAGATAAAGTCTTTGTCCTTTAGGGTAAGATCGCCGAGTTCATTGAGACTATAGGTTCTCTTCTCTTTTCCATCCCGGTGAAGCACAATAGCTGAAGAATCCGCATCGGAGGTAAAGGTAAAGAGAGCAAGAAATTCTTTTACCGTCTCACCCTCTGCAATTGGAACTCTTCCGGTGAGAGTGCCTTTCAGCTCTCCCCGAACATGCGCAAATTCAACGGCATAATCGAGATGTATGCTCATACCTGCATTTATGAAGGGGTTGTGAGAGTACTCTCCATTGTTTAAAAACTTCAGCAGATCGATTTGCAGTACTTCACCCTGTGATCCGACTCTTACAGCGCGACTGTTTATGTCTCTAAGGTCAGGTATTTCACCTATAGAAGCCCGTGTAATTATATCGTAAACTCTTAAAGCAGGTGGAACATAATAGGTTCCGGCTTTCACACCGGCGCCATGAATTGTGACCGGTACAAGTTCTACCTCTGAGTATCGGGGAGAGAAATGGGATAACTGAGCAAAAGAATCAAATAGTACCAGAAGAAGCAAATTACATGCAATGTACTGCAATCCCTTAATTCTCATCTGTATTTTAAAACCTTTCTTTTGGTAGTATAGTAGTGTTTAAACCGTTTTAGATGAGCTATAGTTTTTCATTTCAGGAAGCACCTACCCCAAAGATACTTACCGGTACGGTTTTTAGTAGTATCTTCATATCAAGCCACAGAGACCACTGGTCTATGTACTCCATATCCATCTCCATCCACCGTTCAAAAGGGATATTGTCCCTGCCGGATACCTGCCATATACAAGTAATTCCCGGTTTTACCGAGAACCTTCTACGTTGCCAGTCCTTGTTAAACAGGCTAAAATCCCTTACAGACATTGGACGGGGACCGACAAGCGCCATATCACCTTTCAATACATTTATTAATTGTGGTAGTTCATCGAGACTGAGCTTGCGTAAAAACCTACCTACAGGAGTAACCCGTGGATCATTTTTTATCTTAAATGCCGGTTCCTCTTTCCGTTCACTAAGATGCATCAATTGCTCTATCTGCTTTTCAGCACCAACAACCATTGTACGAAACTTAATTACATTGAATATTCGCTTATTCATTCCTACTCTGGGCTGAAGAAAAAAGACAGGCCCTTTACTTGTACTCTTAATGGCAATAGCGATCAATAGAAACAGGGGTGCAATAAAGACTAATAAAAGACATGTGGCCAAAAAGTCGAAAACCGATTTAAACAACACCCTTCGGCGATACATGGCACCGGTTACGATCGTAATCAAAGGGCTCTCACCCATATGTTCAATCTTTGTCCATGCCCGTTTGAGATCAAAAAGATCGGTACTCATTCTCACCAGTACACCCTGATCCTGCGCATCATCTAAAATTGTGTATATCTTTTTATAACAGGTCTTAATGGGAAGACACACAACTACTTCATCCACGATATTTTCTCTTACATAAGAGGAAAAGTCATCGAATCCACATACGATGTCCGGTAGTTGTTCGTTCTTTTTTTGAGGACCATGCCAGGAACTGTCTACAAAACCACGTACACGGTATCCAAGCTCCGGATTATTGTTTATATAGCTTACATAAGCAAGTGCTCTTTGACCTGTGCCCGCAATTAATATATATCTAATGTTACGCCCTTTTGCCCGTAAGAACCCCAAAGTGAATCGTAATATTACTCTGAGCGTAATTAAAAAAGTGAAACTTGTAAAAAAGAAAAGGTGTATAAAGGGCAAATTTACCAGATCAAGCGGTCGGTGAAAATCAATTAAAACAATAACAGCAGTACAAAACAACACTCCCTTTAAAACAATGAACACCTCTTCAATGAGTGCGGTAAATCTTTTAGTATCATAAGCACCAAACCATAAGAATATCAGATGCCAGCTCAAAAGCACCAGTAAACCTAAAAAACTGTTAAGAACAGAAATTCGGGGAGAAACCATACCAGTAATTCTTGAAATAGTGTAGTCGGGATTAGATAAATTTTCAGCAACAATAAATGCTGCAATCAGGAGAAGTACATCCGCAAGCTTAAAAATATCAAGTAAGAATTGACGGTGCACGGTTTTCATAGTAGTATTCCTGTAGTTTTTTTAATCCAAACGTTTTCTGAGCAGAAATGGGTATCATCGACGTTATCCAAACCCTTTTCTGGTTTTATATACCTGAAAAACTTAACACTTCTTTTCTATCTTACTGTAAAACCATTGGTATATTACGGTAGTTTTCTGTGTTCAAAAAAAAATGAAAGACAGTTTAGAGTACTATCCAGCTAAATAGAAATTCTTAGGAATAGAGAACTATCGGGAATTGAGCTATTTCAATATAGTAATTACCACTCGACTATTAACAGAAAAAAAAATGATTCTCTGATAGTTTGTGTTATACTTTAATTAGTAAGCCCTTTTATTGTTAATATTTTCTGTGAACATCGTTTTGACTTTGAGGCGATATATTACTTTAGAAAGTTTTTGTATTTCCTGTTATTTCAAACTATTAGTAACAATGACTATTAATTAAACAGGTATACTTTTGATCAGAAAAAAGAGCGACCATTAAGGACAAGCGTACAAAAAGTTTTATCCACATCTTTAGTTAAGCACTCTCAAGCTCAGGAAGTTTTCCGCTGGTATAGATAGTATATAGATACTATAAGCACAGAATCTTTTCCCCCTAAAATAGTAAATAAAGAACCACTGCATCCCAAATAGATCTACTCTTTTTTGAACTTATTTTGTGAAATTACTAAGTACCAAAGAATACAGAGCTAATTTCACGCCAGTTTTATGTAGAGAGAACTGTGGAACCCAATAAGTTTTCTAATTATGCCTAATGAGTTATTCGCAGGAATATTTCTGGTATCAGGCTGCTGTTTGATACGTCTTTTGCTGTTCCAATTTTTGCATCCCTAAGAAGCATAAGCAAAAATGAAATTATTCCCAAGGAGGCCTGTAAAAGTGAAAAATAGGAGTAAGAGGTATCTTTTTCACCAAAATGATTACTTTTTTAGATCGTTCAGCTATCTTATTCTTCGATAGCGGCGCACGTTTACATGAAAAGCGAGGGGTATTGTCCTTAACCCACAAACCCTTGAGTGGAGCGTTTCACCAACTCCGGTAAACAGGAAAAAGAGCACAAAGTGGCTGAAGCCGGAATGCCCCTCAACTCCGGCACTCGACTTCACTCAGGGCATGCCCGGGGGACTGAATTAGTGCACTATCGGAAAATACGGTTTAGTCTGCTCTTGAAAACCGGTGGTGAGCCCTGGTTTCCTACCTGGGGAATTCTAACCAGCTTAGGGCATTATACCAGAAACGTATTCAGCAGGTGAGCAAAGCATATCACCCCTCCAGAGGATCATAGAAATCCAACGGAATTTGAATAAATTCTCTGGATGATGACATGTCGCCATTGCCATATTGACCGAAATTTATCCCTGTTGCCCATAAAGTGCCGTCATTTTTTATTATCATAGTATAGGAATGTAACCCGGATCTGCTACTCCCACCATAGGTATCTACATATGTAACATCGGTTGCAACGGTAACAGGTATTTCTCTCCTATCAGTATCACCGGTACCCAACTCACCCCTGTTGTTATATCCTGAGGCTAACAAAGTACCATCACTTTGCAGAAAGATGCTATGAGATTGCCCTGCAGCAATAGTAGTGATGTCACTGATCCCGTTTAGCTCTGTAAAAACTGAATACCCTGAGGAACCATCCGCTAATTCTCCATAAGTATTACGTCCTGCGCCTTTAACCTGACCATTAATATCAAGAGCCAGTGTGTGCACTAAACCACAACTAACACTTGCCACATTGGTTGCAGCTAAAAGGGGCGTCGTAACACTGGAAGAGTCTCCTAAACCTAGTTGCCCCATAGCGTTTCTACCAGTAGCCCACAACTTCCCCTCACTTGTTAAAATCATACTGTGGCTAACAAAAACAGATACATACACAGCATCACTTATCCCCTGAATTTCAGTAAAAGAGCTGTCGTTATAAGCATCACCAATACCTAACTGTCCGGCATCATTGGAACCGGTTGCAAGCACACGTCCATTATTTTTCACTGCCAGAGTATAACCTCTCCCAGCCGCGACATGTTTGATATCCTGCTCAACTTCCACAAAGCGACTTTCAGGGTCAGTTGTTTCTGTACCAAGCTGTCCCGAGTGGTTGGCGCCTGCAGCCCACAGTCTCCCATCGTTTGTAATGACCATTGTATGATTGCTTCCTGCAGCAACATACTTTACATCATTTTTAACGTTGGTGAAGGTCAGCAGATTTGCATCAGCACCGGTGCCAAGCTGCCCAAACTCATTACTTCCTGCAGCCCATAGCGACCCATCACTAAAAAGAAGCACGCTGTGTTTCTCACCACAGGCAACCATCACCGGATTGGATCTCCAGACGGCATACAAAGTAACAGAACCAACACCCATTTCAAATTCATCTTCATCACCAAAGAAATCTCCACTACCATCTTCCATAGTAGACCAGCCATAAAAGGTCCAGTTGGCTTTTGAATAACTGTTTTTAGTCAGTGCTCTAATCTCGCCATAGGGTATCTCCTGAGGCTTCATTGACCCGGTGGCCGTGCTGCTTGATTTGTCAAAATAGATAGAATAGATTTCAGGAGTCCATACAGCATATAAATCGATGTCCCGGGGCCACATCTCAACCAGTTCACCCTGCTGGTACTCAATATCAGTACTGTTTGGATCCAAAACCCAGCCTGACAGCTTAAATCCCGGGTTTTCAAATGAAGCATAAAGCTCAACCTGTTCTGCTGTTACTGCATCAAGAGTCGTAACCGTACTACTTGCGTCATTTTTATGAAAACTAACAGTGTAAGAATTCGCTTTCCAAACTGCATACAGATCAAGATCTCCGGCAGTCATTGTAATTTTCTGTGTATCAGTGAAGACAATGCTGTCACTGTCGGCTTTTAATGACCAACCTGTTACGGTATAACCGGTACGCTCAAAAACGTTTCTCTCAAGTATAATCTCCTCATTGGTAACTGCTGACTGGTGCCGTTTTAAACTTTTACCATCATTGGAATGAAAAACGATGGTATTGGTATCCTCACCCCATACAGCAAACAGTTGCACCCCTCTGACACTCATCGTGTACTCTTGTTCATCTTCATACGTCGCCTGATTGTCATCGGGATCGTACGCCCAGCCTCTAAAATAGTACCCCTCTCTGGTAAAAGAATTAGGGGTTAATTCTTCCGTTTCACCAAACAGGATTTTTTGATAGGTTGATCGTGCTGTTTCATCATTGGAATAAAACATCACCGTGTTTTCTTCTGAGATCCAGGTAGCATAAAGAGAGAAATCACCAGTAATGGTATCGTCTTGTACCCACTGTTCTGTACCTGCAGAATCGATATACCATCCCCCAAAATTATATCCCTCAAACGCTGGGGGTTCAGGAAACTGAAGAACCGTACCCCATGACACCGTTTCAGTAAATTCCCGCTCGCCATTTTGTGGGTAAAATGTAACCGTGTGGGTATCTCTGCTCCAGTGCGCATGAAGTTCTGTATCCTCTTCACCGATAATAAGTGTGTCTCCACCATAATAAACCTTAGCATCTTCATCACCAAGGGATCGTATCCAGCCATTAAAGGTATGGCCGCTCTTTTGAAGATTACCCACATTGCCGCTAACCGTTACAGTATATCCTACACTATATGCCTGTGCATCTTTGGGCACAGTACCAGAATCATGATCTGCACTTTTATATATAAGCGAATATTTTTCTTCCGGATTTTCGATTACGATCTCCACACTATCAAAGATATATGTTTCATCTTTTAGCAAACCAACGATAGTAAAATAACTGGTCTCGTTAAAAGCTACGATTTCAGGTAAGAAAACTGTATCGTTATCCTTAATTGTTGCGTTATCGAAGTCTATGCTTGAATCTTTTATAGTTCCGTAAGAAAATTCCAAATATTCAAACAGATAAGGAATCGTAACATTTATAGCAATTTCGAAATTTTCACCGGTCGCAAAGGTTTTTTCATCAAGATTATTCAGTATCTCAATTTCAGCGTATTTAAAGTTATGATAGGGATCGTTAGGCTTACTGCAATGAAAGAATGCAAGAAGTTGAGCGATCAGAATAAAAGAATACAAACGCAGTTTCATGGCCCCTCTTTTGGGTTTGAATAGTTTGAGAAAGATAATTGGTATGTCAGAAATACTAAAGAGCATTGTTCTAGTCAATAGTTATATAGATTTTGCATAGATTAGGGACAAGTACCGTGAGGTTTGGAAGCAAAATTACCAATGAAGGTTCATTGTTTAACCATTAGACCTCATTTAGCATAGGGCAGGAGAGACCATGCTTAAGGCGGTGACGGACAAACGGGGTATTTTATTGCTGTGGCGATACATTTTGCTGTGACGTGTAGTTTTTTGGTTGCAATCGCTGCCCGCGCTATCCCCATCACCACCGGGCGGGTAAGATTGATCAGGGAGTTGTGTGAGTCTTCGCGGCTGGAGATACTCCATCCAACCGCCCCTGATTCATCACACCTCAATAACTCCTTCATTGTGGCCAGAGTGATAAATGGCACAAACAGCTTCCTGTTCACCGTTGATGCCCGGAAACAAGCTGAAACAGAGATGTTAAATAATCGCATTGATCTTCAGAGTACCGTTTTGAGCGGAATATGGTAAAGAGCTAACAAAAAGAGTTTCCCTGAAGCTGCAAAAAGAATTTGGCAAAGGCTAACCTGTTGACGATCTCGAACTATTCAGGAGTTTTTACCAGGAACATCCTAAACTATTTTCCGGCGCATCGCGTCGGATTTTTGACTTTACCGCAGGATTGCCGCGAATTTCGAGAATCTGAAACAAGCAGTTGTCGGGCGATCTGATTTTTCCTAAGGCAGGAAGGTTTTTGGGATGCCTGACCAAACTGTGAAATCCCATATCTTAATAGTATATTAGAACAGTTACGCCTCTCGACTACGCTCGAGGAACTGCTCAGGACAACCTTCGACGCACCTCAGGACAATCTTCGACGCACCTCAGGACAATCTTCGACGCACCTC